>JAKPMW010000295.1 GCA_029548715.1 Spirochaetota bacterium
CGAGGTTTCGGCGGTTCAGCTCGGTGGTTCGTGCGCTGACCGTGGCTTCAAGTTCGCGTGAGAGGGTGCGGTACTGCAGCTCGCTTTCGCGCAGCCTCATCTCGACGGACTTCCTCCGGCGGATGCTGACGAGGAGCAGGATGATGGTTGCGGTTACGATCAGCATGAATGAGAGGGCGGCGACAACAAGGGGAAAGTATTCCCGGATGAAGGATTGCGGGAGATTGATGACCGTGCTGCCCGGTGGGAGCCTGTCCTGCGCAATCCCGAACCGGGCCATCTCAGTGGCATCAAAGACCAGTTGATTGGGGCTTTTTCTCAGGATGGGGAGCTCGCCTGCGGGGGTGCCCCTGGAGAGGGCAAGTGCCAGACGGGCTGCACGGCGTCCCTGGTCGAGGCCGCTTGTGATCATGCCACCGAGGATACCGCGGCCCAGGTAAAAATCCCAGACGCCATAGAGCGGGACTTTTGCCGCGGCACGGATCCGGCGGATGCTTTCGCGGTAGCTCAGGCTGACACCAGCGGCATCGGTCGTGTAGGACAGGAGGAGGATGATGCTTGAGGTGTTGGTTATGGCAGCCACGGTTTGCGTCAGGGCGTCCCAGCTCAGGGAATCAAGATGGACAAGGCGCAGGGAGGGCCACTGGTGTGCCAGTGCGTCAAGCATCAGGCGGTTGTTTTTTCCGGTGAGCGTCTGATCGTTGATGACGTGGATTGTGCCCAGGCCGGGGTGGATGTGCCTGGCGGCCTCGATGGTCGGGGCGATGTCGATATCCTCGACGATCCCGCTGATTCCGTTCTGGCCTGACAGGTGTTCGTTGCTCAGCCGGTTTACCCCGCAAAAAGCGAGCGGGGTATCCTGCAAAAGGGTCGTCCGGTGCTGGAGGACAAAGAGAAAGGCCGCATCGTCGGCCGTGATTACGGCATCATAGCGTGTGCCAGCGTACTTGAGGCGGAAGAGACGCGAGAGTTCCTGCATGTATTCAGGCGAAAAATGGAACTTTGTGTCCATGAAAAATGACTCGATCCTGGTGTCCGGAGCCTCTTTTTCCAGGGTGTCCTCAATTCCCCGCTGGATGGACTGGGACCAGAGCATGGAGGCGTTGTACGACTGGACGACCAGAAATCTTCGCGGAAAAATCTGTGCCTGATCGGCAAACACGGTTGAAGGACAGATGCCTTGCAGAAAGATCATGATACTGATGGTGAGACAGTGGCGCATCCGGATATGATGCCATGAAGAGGGCTGGTTGTCAAATGTGGCGAACGCCACGCTGTGGCGGAGTCCTCGTCAGAAAAAGTCATGAAAAACAGGGAGCCGGACCGGGTTTGCAGGGTTGTGTTGTATATGGAACAACGGGAGGCCAGTGAATGGATATGCAGGAGGTGCTGCGTACGCGGTTCGGGTTCGATGAATTCCGACCGGGGCAGGAAGAGATTGTCCGGGACGTACTTGCCGGGGGCAATCGTCTGGTTGTCTTGCCGACGGGCGGGGGCAAGTCTCTCTGTTACCTGCTTCCGGCAGGGATGCACGCGGGAAAGACCCTTGTTGTCAGTCCGCTGATTGCCCTGATGGAAGACCAGGTACGGAGGGCTGCTGCAGCCGGGGTGCGGGCAGTGGTCTGGAACCGGCAGACCGGATACGCAGATCTGGCGGATGCCAGGATCATC
>JAKPMW010000310.1 GCA_029548715.1 Spirochaetota bacterium
AGGCCCCATACTCCTGCTTTGCCGAGACAAAGCGGCAGGGCACGATATTGTGTCCGTCGATCTCGACCAGCGGACAGGTGATCTTGCCGCCCAGTCGCGCCTGCCAGTCCCGCGTCAGCCTGAGAGGGTTAAAGTCCGTGCAGACACAGACCGCATCCAGCCGGCGCACCAGCGGCGCCAGCACCTCCGGCGGATCGCCCTCAAGCAGCACGAGCGGGAACCCGCGCCTTTCAAGCTCGATCGCAGTCCGGGCCAGCCCGCGCAACATGAAGTGGTACTGCCGCTCGCCCGCGCCCGCAAAAGCCGGCGCCAGGACAAAGGCCACAAGCAGCGTCCGCCCCAGATCCCGCGCGCGGGCCCGGGCATGCAGCAATCCCCAGTTGTCCACGGCCCGCATCTCGCGCTGCATCCAGTAGATGACCGGCCCCGCACCGCCCTGACCATCCGACAGGACGACCTCGCGTGCGGCGTCAAAAGACGGCTGAGTATGCGGCATTCGGCCTCCCTGCCTGAGTAGTCCCGGATTGCAAGGCACCTATAACTTTTTTAGGTGCATATAACAAAGTTAGGCAAGCCTTGCAATCCCGGACTACCCGCAGCACATATTGCAATTCAACAATAACACTGTTCATACAAAAAAGACGGGGTGTTCAACCTTTGGCGGCCTGAAGTGGCCTGGTGGGATCAAAATAGGCGTAATTGTTTTTTCCGCTCTTCTTGATATCGTACATAGCGTCGTCGGCATTGGTTATCAGGGCATCCACATCCCTTCCGTGCTCGGGACAGATACTGATCCCGATGGATGCGCCAATCACGCAGTCATGGCCATGGAAGGGGATGACCCGGGCGACCATCTCAAGGATGCGCTTGACCACAGGGTTGATATCGTCCCGCGAACGAACGTTGTCCATGATAATGACAAACTCGTCACCCCCAAAGCGGGCCACGGTATCTCCCTTGCGCACGCAGGAACAGAGCCGGTTGGCTGTTTCTTTCAGGACTGCATCGCCCGCCTCATGTCCGATCTGGTCGTTAATCTGCTTGAATGAGTCAAGGTCGATAAAAAGCAGGGCAACAGAAAGGCCACTCCTTTCGGTCGCCGTAACGGCCCGGGTAAAGCGGTCCATGAAGAGCTGCCGATTGGCAATCCCTGTCAGGGTGTCATGCAGGGCCAGGTGCGTGATGTACTCCTCATGCCGCTTGGATTCCGTCACGTCCACGGCAGTCCCGCAAATGGCCAGCATCGTCCCCCGCGCCTCATCCATCAGGGGGACGCCCCGCTCAAGAATGTATTTTTTTTCGCCATTGACCATGCACGAATATTCGATTTCGCTCATCGTCCCGCTCTCGATGATCCGGCGGTCGTTTTCGAGCATCATCTCGGCCACGTCTTCGGGAAAGACCTCGTCCGGTGTATTCCCCAGGACATTTTCGTGCGGCAGCCCGAAAAATTCTGCGTACTTGCGGCTGACCAGCGTGTAGACGCTGTCCGTACTGCGGACATAGACCATGGCCAGCACGCTGTCAATGATCTTGTTGAGGTACTCCTGCCTTTCGGTCAGCATGCGTTCGGTCTCAACGCGAATCTTCTTCTCGCGGATCAGTTCTCCATTGGTCTGCACCAGCTCGACCGTGCGCTCCTCGATCCGCATCTCAAGATCCTGCTGCGACCGCTTGAGTTCATCCTTGATCTGCTTGTGGTGGGTAATCTCGCGCGCCAGCCAGACAACCTGGACAGGACTGTGTCCCTCATTATTGTAGACGGGCGAAACCCGTCCCTCATACCAGCGCTCGCCGTCCGGATTTGGCAGGGAATACTCAACACTCTGTGGCATTCCGGTGGCAACGGTTTCACGAATAAGGGTCAAAAAAAGATCGACACTTTCAGCCGGGACCAGATCCCGCAGGTGTTTTCCCCTGACGGTGTCCACCTTGAGATGGCGGTAATTGAGGGGCGAAGTATAGACATCGAGATAGTTGCCATTGATATCAATGATAAAGGCGATATCCGGCATGGCCCGCACCACGGCCGCCAGGAGGCTCTCGCTGGCAGGATGCGCATGTTGCTGCGAAGACTCCGCCAGAGGAACCGCTTCACCCTCTGCAATCCCCTGTTTTCGTGCTTTTTTTGCCATCGAGCGGTCTCTTCCACCATCAGCCGGTTGCTTTTTCCCAGTATATCCGCAAAACTACGGAGCGTGCAACGATTTTTGACGAGGGATATTACTTCCCGTAGAAACAGAAAACACTCCGGGATACGCATCACAAATTCGTGATACAGCAATAGCACTCCGGGAGTATTATGGACAAAAACGCAATACAGTGATGAATACTCCCGGAGTACGCCTTACAGCGCCAGCATGCGCTCAAGAGGCAGGCGGGCCCGCCGGGCCAGATCCTCCGGAATGATGATTTCGTTCCGGTTCTGTTCAAGTGCCTGCAGGATCAACTCCAGGCTGGTCTTTTTCATATTGGGGCAGATCCCGAGCGCCTCCGAAACCGGATACAGCGCCGCATCAGGTCGCACTTTTTTGAGGGCATGCAGGACCCCGTTTTCGGTGGCAATCACAAATTCGCGCTCCGGCCTCGTCCGGCAGGCCTCAATAATCTGTGCAGTGCTTCCGACCAGATCCGCCGTGGCCCGCACAGCCGCCGTGCACTCGGGATGGGCCAATACCAGGGCCTGGGGATGCTCCTTCCTGAGAGATTCGACCATCTCGGGCAAAAGGCGCTGATGCGTGGGACAATACCCGGGATGGAGGAACATCGTCCGCCCACTCTGTTCTGCAACGAACTCGCCGAGGTTGCGGTCGGGCACGAAGATGATTTCACGCTCCCGCGGAATGGACTGCACAACCCTGACCGCATTGGAGGAGGTACAGCAGATATCGCTTTCGGCCTTGACGGCAGCCGTGCTGTTGACGTAGCAGACGACCGCGGCCCCCGGATGTGCTGCCTTGAGTTCGCGCAACTGTGTGTCATCCAGCATGTCTGCCATCGGGCACCCGGCGCCTGCGGCGGGAAGCAGGACAGTCTTTGAGGGATTGAGGAGCTTGGCGGATTCGGCCATAAAACGGACACCGGCCAGGACGATCACGTCTGCATCGGTCGCTGCGGCGTAGCGTGCCAGCTCAAGCGAGTCGCCCACCCTGTCAGCCACATCCTGCACCTCACCCGGCTGATAGAGGTGCGCCAAAATCAGTGCCTTGCGTTTTTCCCTGATCTGGCAGATTCGTTCAATCAACGCATTCATCGTACACCCCCCGCGCCATATGGCTTGAATAGTAGACACAGGCGAGGGTCCCGGCCATATTCCAGAATTCACCCCCGGTAATCCGGGGGTGAAAAGTTAGGCACTACTCACAATCCGGGATTACCGGTAGCACTCAAAGACCCAGGTCGAGAGGTAGCGCTCGCCCGTATCGGGAAGAAGAGTGACAATCGTCTTTCCGGCCATTTCGGGCCTGGCCGCAACCCTGAGGGCAACAGTCAGCGCGGCCCCTGACGAGATCCCGGCCAGGATCCCCTCTTCAAGAGCCAGGCGCCGCGTCATCTCCCCGGCCTCCTCGGCCGTCACCGTCAGGATCTCGTCAATCAGCCCGCGCTCGAGTACGGCCGGAACAAAATTGGCACCAATCCCCTGAATCTTGTGCGGCGCGGGCCTGCCTTCGGACAGCAGGGGAGACTCGGCCGGCTCGACCGCCACAATCCGCACGCCGGGCTTTTTTTCCTTGAGGACACGCGCTGTCCCGGTAATCGTCCCTCCGGTCCCCACGCCGGCCACAAACACGTCCACGGCCCCATCCGTATCGTTCCAGATCTCAAGCGCTGTCGAGGAAACATGGGCGGCCGGATTGGCCGGGTTTTCAAACTGCTGGAGCATGACGGCACCGGGTGTGCTCTCGGTCAGCTCACGCGCCTTGTCCACGGCACCCTGCATCCCACGGGCCGCCTCTGTCAGGACAAGCTCGGCACCCAGGATGCGCAAAAGCTGGCGGCGCTCCATGCTCATCGTCTCGGGCATCGTCAAAATCAGGCGGTACCCGCGGGCGGCGGCGACAAAGGCCAGGGCAATCCCCGTGTTTCCGCTTGTCGGCTCGATGATTGTCCCGCCCGAAGCCAGCCGCCCGCCCTCTTCGGCCGCACGGATCATGGCGGCCCCGATGCGGTCCTTGACGCTCGACAGCGGGTTGAAGGACTCCAGCTTG
>JAKPMW010000321.1 GCA_029548715.1 Spirochaetota bacterium
GACCGCCGTTAGCGCCGACGGAATGGCCACCCTCTGGGCTATCCACCCGGGCACACAGCAGAGCACCGAAGCCAGGTCAAGCAACACACATGCGCCGGCGCGCCCTGGCATGCAAGGCCTCCGCTAACCTTCCAGAAAGTCCGCCATAGATTCTCCCGCCTGTTTCCGCTGCGGGATGCGGCCACCGCACACGCAGAGACCGCCCCCGACAACGGCAGGCGGTCCGCAAGTTTCACCGACACCCCTCGCCAATCACGCATTCTCTGCGGGGTGTGCGCTGTTCATCAAAACATGTAATGTGTCATCTGCTGTGTCAGTCCGGCAAAACCGAGCTCAGCCACGCGGGGCTCAAACTGCTCCCAGTTGTCACCATAGTGAACCAGATACATCCTGGCCCGAATATCGTCCGGCAATCCGGCCAGCTCTTCAAGCGAGGCATGCACACCTCCGGTAAAAAACTGGCAGTCATGAAAGATCACTTCAATGGGAAACTGTTTGCAGTACGAAAGCACCAGCTCAGGATCATAGCGCGTATCACTGGTAAACAATATTCTGTCATCAATGATAACGCCGCAACTCCAGAAGGAACTCTCCCATGTCCCGGAGGAATCCGGGATATGCTTGGTGCGCATCATCTTCAGTCCGATACTGCCCACCTCGGTATCATAGGTCAGCCGTGGAATGTCGGCCATGTGCCGTGGCCGCCTGACCTCAAAAAAATCAGAAAACTTGAGGATATCACCCGCCTGTTCCTCATTATGAGCACACCCCCCGCGCAGCGACATGTCCCAGAGAATGTGCTGATAGGCCTCGGCGATGATCATGACCGGCTTTTTCTTGGCCATGTAGCGTCCAAGGAGGGCTACTTCCTCAAGCCCGCCAATATGATCGGAATGCGAATGTGTGATAAAAAAATTCTGTATGGCTGTGACCGGGAGCCCAACATCATAGAGCGCCTGGGGGCACTTGGTGCCACAGTCAACCAGAACATGGTCCTGCCCCTTGACGATGAGAAGATTTGTCTGGTAATGCCTTTTGGCAAAGGCACTCCCCACCCCAAGAAAAAAGAGTTCGAGCCGTCCGTCATTGGTCAGGGAGAGCTGGGTCCCTGCGGAGAAGGGTCGTGTTTCCATCGTGCATCCTCATCGGTTTCTTGAATGACAGCACCAGTATGGCATAGCCCCAGTCAAACCACAAGAACGCATCAGGTCTGTCCTTGAATCCCCAAAAGACAGCGGGACCCTTCACCAGTATCGGCAGGATCCTATCTCGAAACAAGAGACATGAATTCGGCCCGCGTCTCGGGACGATGCCGAAACACCCCCAGCATGGCAGAAGTCCGCATCTCGCTGTTTTGCTTTTCAACCCCTCGCATCATCATGCAGAGGTGCCGCGCCTCAATGATCACAGCCACCCCCCGGGGTTCGATCGCATCCATCACAGCCGACGCAATCTCGTGCGACAACCGCTCCTGAATCTGCAGCCGGCGTGCATACATGTCGGCAATCCTGGCCAGTTTTGAGACACCCAGCACCTGTCCGTTCGGGATGTATCCAATGTGACACTTTCCAAAAAACGGGAGCAAATGATGTTCGCACATCGAATAGATCTCGATATCCCTTACAATCACCATCTCGTCACCCGGGGCTTCAAAGACAGCCCCGTTGATCACCTCGTCAAGCTTTTGTCCATAGCCCGACATCATGTATTCCCAGGCCTTTTCCACGCGCTCGGGGGTCTTTGCAAGACCCTCCCGCGCCGGATCCTCGCCGATATGTTTGAGAATCTCGCGTACCGCTTCTTTCATATCCCCGCCTTGCTGCTTGCTTCGTACCGTAAAAATATAGTTCTTCTTCATGTTTTTTGTCCGGGTCAGGGCGTCCACTGTCTCTCCCCTGCTCCCTGCTCCTTCGGCGGGAGCACACGCCTGACCGCATCCCCCCCGAAACCCAAAAAGAGTCAGTCCCGGCGGCTGAAAACAGCGAGAGACTCGATATGATTCGTCCAGGGAAACATATCGTATGTCCTGACAGGCTCCAGTCGATACCTGCCGCTGGCGATCAGTCGGCCGGCATCCCGCGCCATCGTTGCCGGGTCACACGAAATCATGACAATCCGCTGTGGTGCATGTCTGCAGAGCGCCTCAGAGACCTCGCTGGCCAGACCTGCGCGGGGCGGATCAACCAGCAGGAGGGCATCCGGATGCTGCCCAAGCAGCGCAGGAAGAACCAGTGCCGCATCCCCCTCGCATGCCTCAAACGCAAGCCCGGCACACGCTGCGTTGAATGCAGCCGCCCGTACCGCAAACGGGTCGATCTCCACCGAGATCACGCGCCAGCCCTCCCGGGCAAAGAGAAGGCCAGGAGCACCGACGCCACCATAGAGATCGATGACTGTTCCCCGTGAATCACCGGCAAACCCAGCAAGCACATCAGCGAAGAGGCGCTCAGCCATCCAGGCGTTCGTCTGAAAAAACGAGCGCCCCTTGGCAGAAAACGCCATACCACAGACGTGATACTCTATATCCGGCCTGTATTCCTCTCCGAAAAAACCGGTCTCCCATTCATCAAGATCACAGACTATTGTCGCAGCACCCGCAGAGGACAAAAATTCAAAAGCGTCATCCGAAACCCAGACCTCTCTGTCCCCGGAAAACCCGATAAACCCGTACAGGCCCTGCCGGACCAGGACCTCACACTCCCGGCGCATCCGGATCGAGCCATTTTTCAGGCACTCCTCGACGGCAAGCGCCAGACTGACAACCCCTGAACTGGCGATCCGACAGGCCCCGATCCGCCCCCCGCTTTCGTGACTGCGCCGTGCGCGAAAGACGAGATTCTGCCCGTTCCAGACCAGGCGCACCCGGTTGCGATACCCGAAAGGATCGTCCATCCCAACCATGGGGAGGACCCTGGCATCCGGAATCTTGCCGATGCGTACCAGTTGTTCCTCAACGATTCGCCTTTTGGCCTCAAGCTGGGCCTGATACTCCATCGTCCGCAGGGGACACCCGCCACAACGCGATTCTGTGCAGACCGGCTGGCAACGTGCCGGCGAAGACAACACCAGACCGAAAGCCACGGCCTCAAGCAGACTCCGCTTTTCACGAACGATCCTCGCCCGAACCACTTCCCCGGGGAGGGCCCCTTCCACAAAGCATACCCGGCCATCCAGCCGGCCCACACCCCGGCCATCCTGGGACAGGCTTGTGATTTCAATAGTCATGTCTTCCATGGTACTTCTAATGTAGCATTCCCATGACCCGGACACGACCAAACGCGGCAAAACTGTGTATTTTTACCGGCATGAGACTGCTGCTGACCCACGCCTGCCTTGCCTTGTGTATCCCGGGACTCCTCCTCTCGGGATGCAGTGGCAGCGGCACAGGCCGCGTCTTCACACCGGCAGGCGCCCGACTCATCTGGCGCCCTTTGGCAACAGACCCAAGGCCCGCCAACGTCTTTGTCTCCGGCTCATTCAACGGCTGGCATATGTCAAATCCATCATTCAAATGTTCATGGAATGCGCTTGAGGGCGGGTTCAGCATCACCCTGACCCTGCCCCCCGGGCGGTACGAATACAAATTTGTGGTGGACGGGCGCTGGGTTCACGATCCCGACGCACGGGAGACCGCCCCCGACCCCCTGGGCGGAAAACTTGGAGTGTTTTATGTCAAACCAGCGACAGCTCCATAACTTCCGCCGCCCGCGCAAACGCTGGCTGATTCCCCTGACGGTGCTCTCCCTGATCGCTGTCTATATCCCGCTGCGCCTGATCCTTGAGACAGTCGACCGGAACCTTGGCAAGCCGATCCTCTTTGAGTACAAGCACAATACCAGCGATACCAACGCCAAGCCTCTCCCCTCGCGGGTATACCTGAGCGGACGGTTTTGCGACTGGGCAATCGCTGAAGAACATTACCGGATGTCTTTTGACGGAACCAACCGGTACCAGCTTCGCCTCGAACTCGAGCCCGGCCGCCACCCGTACCGGTTTGTCCTGCATTATCCGCCCATGGCGCCCTGGTGGACCAACAGCATCGAATTCCGCTCCGATCCCGAGGCTGGCAGCAGCGAGACCTTTGATGACGGAAGCCGGCGTTCGGTTCACCATGTCCGTACCGTACGCGGCCTGCGCGAGATCGTCAATTTTGTCTTCGTTGCCCTGCTTGCGGGACTGCTTCTCTTTGCCCTCCTCAGACGGGCCCTGGTAAGCCTGATGTATCTGCGCATCTCACTGCGCTCAAAACTGATCAGCAGCTTCCTGTTTTTCCTTGTCGCCGCCAATATCTTTTTCATCCGCCTGACCACAGTTCAGCGGGCAGATTTCGCCCGCTCAATGCAGATTGATATCATCAACACCATTCACACCATGCTCCTGAGCGAGGGGGTCAGCTTCACCGATATCCAGCGGCGCTGGGACATGCAGTACATTGTCCGCGAGCGGCTTGAACGCTTTTTCCTCCATTCAAGCCTGCGGGAAGACTACAACACCTACGCCAACAACAAGATCCAGCTTACCCGGGTTTCGGTCCTTGACTCCGAAGGCCGTATCCTCGTCAATGTGACCAGCGAGACCCTGCTGGCCTTTCTTCGAAGCCGGTTTGCCCAGGGCCGCGAGCTCGAGTCCTATTTTACCGGGCTGACACGGGCGGCCTTTTCGGCGTACAAGGCATCTCCCGAATTCGGACGCGGAACCTTCTCCTTTCCGATTTTTGACTTTTTCAGCGAAACAATGGCCCAGGCATCGGGCAAGGAAAACATCGAACGCTACCGCGAGGCCACGCTCTATTTTGGAGATAACGGGTATATCACCCCGATCATGCAGCACTATCGTCTCTGCGGGTTCTACTTCTTTGAAGTCAACGGGAAGAGCTACTCAACCGTCTTTGAAAATGCCCTGCTGTACAATCTGGTCCTGCTGGCCGTCATCGCCCTGCTCTACTTCTTTCTCATGCGCCGGACCACGGGGATCATGCTGGCCCCCCTGCTATCACTGATCGAGGGTATCCGCATGGTCGACAAGGGTAGGTTTGACTACAACATTGATGTCCGCACGCATGACGAGATCGAGGCGCTGGGCAAGGCCTACAACTTCATGCGGGAAAAAATTGAACACTATACCCGCCATCTTGAAAGCGAGGTCGACAGCAGGGCCCGCGAGCTCAAGCGTGCAAACGCCATGTACAAGGAAGACCTCTACCTCGCACGCCAGCTCCAGCAGCAAATGCTGGCCTCCGAAGGGCCAAAGACTGTTCCCGGAATGGATATCGCTGTCACCTATCATGCCCTGGGCGAAGTCGGTGGAGATTTCTACAGCTTTTTCGAACCCCGCAAAGGCTGCCTGCGGGTCTTCCTTGCAGATGCCACAGGGCATGGCGTCCCCGCCGCCCTGGTCACAATGCTGATAAAAAGCGAATACGAAAAAGTAAAGATGCTTGACGATCCTGTTGATATTCTTCAGATCATCAATGACTCCTTCTTTTCAACCTACGGCTCGCTGACCGTCTTTTTCACCGGTATCATTATTGACATAGACACTGCCCGGGGAAATATCAAATGGGTCTCTGCCGGGCACCCGGTACAATACCTCGTCCGAAGGGAAGAGTGTCTCAGACTGGGTGGCCGGGGAAGGATCATCGGCGTATTGAGCGATCCCCATTTTTCTGTCGAGTCCTGTCCCTTTGAGGAGGACGACCGGTTGATTCTCTATACCGACGGGATACTCGAGCAGATCAATCCCGCTGGCGAGGAGTATGGCGAAGCCCGCCTGACAGCCGTCCTCGAACGGGCAGACTCAGGCCATGACGCAAAAGCCATCAATGAAGCGATCCTTGCCAGCCTGGCCGACTTCCGCGGAAACGAGGAACAGGTTGATGACGTAACCATCATCTCCATCCGAAATGCACGGCGCAGCCGAAAGACCGCACGATGAAACACCACGCCCGTCTGGCCACAGCATTGCTCCTGCTCATGGCCGGCACCCTCGGCGGGCAGGACTGGCCCATGTTTCTCGGAAACCAGCAATTGACCGCCGATAATGACGGGATTGCGCCCCGCACATTTGCAATCCGCTGGAGCTGGACATCACGCAGCCCGCTCTACCGTGCGGTCCCGGCCCCTGACGGGGTCCTCGTCACAACCGCAGACAGACAGGTGATCCTGGTTTCCTCATCCGGCGAGACGGTCTGGACCCGGGCCATGCCCGCCCCGGTAATCCGTCCGCCGATCGTCTGGCGCGGGTACGCCTGGGTCCTCGCCGGGCGCAGCATTTTCTGCCTTGATCTTGATGACGGGCGAACCATCTGGTCACGCGAGAACAATGCCGCCACACAACTGGTAACACCTGCAGTATCTGACGGAATCCTCTTTCACGGAGCCAGAAACGGAATCCAGGCACGCAACGCTACCAATGGCCGGCCGCTCTGGGAAAACACAACTCTCTCGGCCTGGGGCGCCGCCTGTGTCGTTATCGAAGACTCTCTCCTGGTCCAGCATCGCAACTATCGCACCAGCACTTCTTTTCTCGCCTGCCTTGATACCCGTTCGGGCAGGACGCGCTGGACACAGCCAATCCCCCACGAAGCCAATATCTTCCCTCCTCTTGTGGTCGGCAGACGCGTTTTTCAGGGGGCAAGCAACACCCTTGCCGTCTTCTCGCTCACGGACGGCAGCCCCATGACCAACCTGCAGTTTTCGGCACCACTGGCCAGCCATCCTGCAGGCACCGGACTGCTCCTCGTCCTTCCCCTGACAGACGGGACCATCGTCACACTCTGCAGCACAAACTACGCCGTGCTCAACAGGTTCAGTCATTTTCGTCGACAGGGAAACGCCCTTGCGGTCAGCGCACAGCAGCTCTACTGCGTAACGGATACCGGAGATATGGTTGAACTCTGCGTGACCAATGGCCGAGCGACACGCCGCCTGCCCCTCCCGTCAGCCTCATCCCATGTTCAGCCCTTTCTCAGAGACGGACTGCTGTTTGCCTCCAGCCAGCGAACCCTGGTCTGCATCGGGCCTCCCGTCGAGCGCGAACCCGATGAAACCATCACACATGTACCCGCCCGACGCACGCTTGTATTGCTTGATGCAGCGACTGGAGAGCCGCTGTCCGGAGCGGCCCGGATCACCTGGCACCAGGGGCACTCCGGAATCCGCGAGGCCGGAATCGAGGCGGACAGTTCAGGCAGCGTCCTCCTTCCCCAAGTGATTCCTGCGACTGAAACACCCCTGACTATCCAGCGCAGGGGATACGTCTTTACCAGTATCTCATGGCCACCGGACACATCACGTCTCGTCGTCCGGCTCAGGGCGATTGACACCCGGACGCCTCTTGTCCTCCACGACATCCTCTTCGAACCGGGGAGTGCCGCCCTGCTCCCCGCAGCACTCCCGCCACTTCACCGTCTGGCCAGATTCATGCAGTCGAATCCTGAGATCACAATCCTCATTGAAGGACACACCGACACCACAGGCGAGCCAGCGTTCAATCTGGCCCTCTCCCGCGCACGGGCAGACAGCATCAGGGAATATCTTGTGCGCCAGGGCGTAGGGGGCTGGCGCATGCACACCGCCGGCTTTGGTTCAGGCAGACCTGTCGCACCCAATACCAGCGAAGACGGGAGACAGAAGAACAGGCGCACCGAAATTCGTATACTTTCATAGAAACTTCTACCGGCATACACTTCTGTCAGAGGATCACCATGGCTACCAGAAAAACAACTCCCAAACCCTCGCCCGCAGCCGCTTCGCAGCCGCAGCCAGGGCGCAGCAATCGCAACTTCATCCTCGGTGCACTTGGGGTCATCCTGCTTCTCTCCGTGCTCCAGTTTTTTCTGCTGCACACCGTCAGTTCACCAAACCTCAAGCCCCTGGACCCAAAAAACGAAATCAGGCTTCAGGTAGTCCGCATCCTTGATCTGGACTTCCCTTTCCAGAGTGATGCGGAATTCTCTTCCTACCTCAAGCACCTGGCCGAGACTGTCAAAAACAAGACAGGGTACACGGTTGTTTTTGAGCAAAACCGGAAAATCATCAGTGACGAGTTTTCCACAGCGCAGGACATCTTTTCGGACAGCAAGGCCGCCGATGCCTGGTTTTCCAGCCAGCTTGCCGTCAGTAAAGGCTGGCAGACCAATTTCACCTGGCTCTCCCCCATCATCCAGAATCCTGCATCCCGGCGCATACTCGAAAAATATTATGGCACCAATGACCTGACCAAACGGGCAACAAGGGATTTTACCCGAAAAATCACTTCCCTGATCAATCTGACCGGCCCCAGAGGAAAGCGGCTGTTTGACACTCCCCGAAGACAGGCCCTTTCCTCAACCGCATGGTGGCACTACCTGCTTGGCAAGCAATCCGAGGGCGATCTCGTTGTCGCCAATTATCCGATCTTCTACCCCTCTGCCCTGACCCCGGCTGACGCAGTCACCCGGGGGGGATTGGTGACCTCAATGATCGCACCCTCCAGCAGACCCATCGGGGCTGCCATCGCAGTCTCAAGCTGGCCTGTGTACGGACGCAGGCAATACCACCGGGACACTGCACAAAAGATCCTGGGCGAAATCAGCGCACAGGCCCTGGCCCGGGTATTGCTGCGCCGCGGCCTTGAGCTTGACAAGCCACTCTCGCTCCTGTATCCGGTGCTTGGTGAAGACCTGAACACATGGTATAATAACGGTTCACGCGAACCTGCAACATCTTCAGCAACTCCCGTTCAACGGTTCTGAAGCATTTCCAAACAAGGAGCACATCATGGATCAAGCCATGAAGCAGACACTGGTCAACACAGCCATCAAGGCCGCCGAACATGCCTACGCGCCATACTCCCATTTCAGGGTGGGCGCAGCCCTGCTGGATGACAAGGGAACAGTGCACACCGGCTGCAATGTCGAAAACGCCTCATACGGACTGTGCAACTGTGCTGAACGCACCGCCCTGTTCAAGGCCATCAGCGAGGGGGTCACGCCCAAGACAGGCATCACCGCCCTGGCAGTCGTCACCCTTGATGCACCCGGCTTTTGCTCTCCCTGCGGTGCCTGCCGCCAGGTGATCCACGAGCTGGCCACCAACGCCGTCATCCTGCTCGCCGACCGAAACGGCACATGGCAGGAAACAACACCGGACAAACTCTTGCCAGGGGCCTTTGTCCTCTGACCCGGCACAATCCGGCCAGGAGCCTCCCCCGCCGTGCACCTTTGTCCTGCAGCCCAATTGCAGGCGAAGTATTGCCGGCGGCCAGGACAGGCCCTGGCCGCATTGTATCAACCACCACCCAGCAGAACCGAAAGAGCGAGTCTGTCCCCTTCTTCAAGACAGGTCTCGAGATCCCTGGTGATGCTGTCGTTTCGAACCACGATAATGTGCCCGAGGTGTTCCCGCAAAAACCCGATCGACACCAAAAAGTCCCCCAGCAGGGTGCCCTGCTCGACTGCAAAGTCCTGCTTTTGCGCCCACTCCCCGCGCTGTATCGGACCAATAAACTCGACATAAATTCTCATCCCGGCCTCCCTCTTCCGCTTCCTGACTGAAAAACTACACCCGAAGCAGTCCGGGGAAAACACTCTCTCCATCCAGGCCTCATCCGGACATCCCAAACCGCACGGATTGCAAAAAAGTAAATTGGAAAGGATTTAATCCGGGATTATTATCGAACCGAACATCACTGTACTCGCCTGTCACCAATTTTTTGCAGTCAACCCCCTTACCCCCACCGGACTCCCACACTTGGTGTAATGAAAAGGCACTGGGTTTGGGGTTTTCCTGTTCCCTTTTGTGATCTCCCATGATAGAATGGCTTCCTGAAGGAATGCGGCAACAGGTCTCGCTGTTGTACGCTACCCCCATACTGCAAGGAGGGAGTACATGTACGAAACTATTGCCCTGGTACTCGGCGGCGGCAAGGGCACACGCCTCTATCCACTGACAAAGGACCGCTCAAAGCCGGCTGTTCCGATCGGAGGCAAATACCGGCTGATTGATATTCCCATCAGCAACTGTCTGAACTCCGACATCAACTGCATCTACATTGTAACCCAGTTCAACTCGGCATCTCTCAACAAGCACATCAACCAGGCCTATCGCTTTGACAACTTCCACGAGGGATTTATCGACATCCTGGCCGCCGAACAGTCCAACGAAAGCAGTGACTGGTATCAGGGGACGGCCGATGCCGTGCGAAAAAATCTCAAGCACCTCCTCTCCTTTCCCCAGCTTGAACATGTCCTGATATTAAGTGGCGACCAGATCTACACCATGGATTACTCCAAGATGATGGACTTCCACAAGGCCAACAAGTGCGACATGACCCTGGCCGTCATCCCGGTTGTCGAAAAGGATACGGCCGGCTTCGGAATCATGAAACTTGACGATTACAGGGTCACAGACTTTATCGAAAAACCGAAAACGCCTGAGGCCAGGGCAGGATATGCCAATATCAACCTGGTAAAAAAATATTTCCCCGAGATAGATCCAAAAAAGGAATACCTCGCATCGATGGGTATCTATCTCTTCAGCAAGGAAGCCCTCGTCAAACTGCTGGATAATGACAAAACCGACTTTGGCAAGGACCTGATCCCTCAAGCCATCCGCGAGATGAATGTTGGAGGCTACCTCTTTGACGGATACTGGGAAGATGTCGGGACCATTGATTCGTTCATCAAGGCCAATATCGACTTCGCCGCCGATCACGCCTCGTTTGATTTTTACGAAAGCAAGGTCTACACCAACTCACGCTTCCTGCCTGGCTCCCGCGTCAGCGACTCGGTTGTCAAGCAGTCACTCCTGACTGACGGCATCATCGTGGGTACGGGCACAAAAATCGAGCGCTCGGTCATCGGGATCCGGAGCATCATCGGCTCAAACGTCACGATCGAGGGTTCGTATGTCATGGGTGCCGACTGGTACGAGATCCCCGAGCACAAGGATTACAATCGCAAACACCAGATTCTCCATATCGGAATCGGGGACAACACGATCATCAAAAACGCGATCATCGACAAGAATGCCCGGATTGGAAAAAACTGCCGGATCATCAACGAAAAGAACCTGCAGGAGTTTTCCGGCCCCAATTACAACATTGTCGACGGTGTCATCATCGTCCACAAAAACGCGACCCTCCCCGACGGTACTGTCATCTGACACCGGGGATCAGCCTGCTGTAAAAAACTGCCGCGATCTGCGGCAGTTTTTTGTTTCTTCAGCATAGTCCACTGGCAAGGACTCAGTCAAAGGGCCAGAAATTCTGGTCCTGCCAGACACTCTCCCTCAATTGCTCATCCATCCGTGCCAGAAATTCAAGATGCCCCTTTTCCCAGGTTGCAAGCCAGCGATACAGCTTTTTCTCGTTGGGATCAGCCGCCAGCTCAGCCCTGCTCCCGTACAGGGCAATCGCCCGTTCCTCAAGCGCCATGGCCGCTGCAATGGCACCAGCCTCAAAACCAGCCGCCAGCATCCCGTTCCGGATTGCATGACTGACAATGGCATCATCCTCCCGCGGCTGAATCGGCTCATCCGGAGGCGGCTCAAACCCGCCCCCCTGAACTGCACTGGCCCATTGCCTCGCGAGAAGCCTGGCATGTTCTTTCTCTTCTCCAGCCATGGTCTCAAACACCGAACGCACACCCCCATCGTGAGCATTTCGGGCAGCAGTCTCGTAAAACGCGGCCGCCCTTCGCTCGGACAAAATTGCTTCCTTGAGTGCTTCCAGTACCGCCATGCGCCACCTCCGTTCCATACCGTATCGTATCAGGAGTACGAGGTTCTGTCACTGCCTTTCATCCCCGGCTGTCACTGTTATGTGAGACTATAATCCCGGATTAAATCTTTACCAGTTTACTTTTTTTGCAAAAGCCGTGTGCCTGTTACAAGCCTGCTGCCGTTTTTGCCAGTCTGACAAATTCAGCACGATATCCCTCTTCGTCAGGACCAAGACTGGCACGCGCCCGCTGGATCAGGGAATCCCAACTGGCTGAACCCCTGAATTCAGAGGCGTGCAGCAAGAGGGCTGCTTCGGCAACTGCACTCGCAAAACGCATTTCACGAGAAGCAGCTCCGATCTCCACTGAACCGGCCTTGACCGGAATCGCCATTCCCGTACTTGTATTGCTGTCAGGAAGCTTGTAGCGCAGCTTGACCGTCAACATCTCACCATTCTCCAGTCCAGCCGGGCGGGCATTTGTGGAATAGCGCAGGGGTTCAACATGCCCGGCCGGATGCACACCTCCCTTGGGAACGATCTCATAAAGGGCTGTAACACTATGTCCTGCCCCCAGTTCGCCGGCATCCTTTGTGTCATCCCTGAAATCCTCGTCCCGCAGCATTCGCTTTTCATAGCCCAGCAGCCGGTAGGCCGCCACATAGGCAGGATTGAATTCAACCTGGATCTTGACGTCCCTGGCAATCGTCAGCAGGGTTCCCCCCATCTGGCTGACCAGGACCTTGCGCGCTTCCATTGCCGAATCGATATACGAGTAGTTTCCATTTCCGGCATCTGCCATCTTCTGGATCTTCGCATCCTTGTAGTTTCCCATCCCGAATCCAAGGATGGTCAGATACACTCCTGAGGCCCGCTTTTCCTCAACAAGGCGCACCATCTCCCCATCACTTGAGGCCCCGACGTTAAAGTCCCCGTCGGTACAGAGGATAACCCGGTTATTCCCCAACTTGACAAAATTTTCCCCGGCTACACGGTATGCCAGCTGTATTCCCGCCCCACCCGCTGTTGATCCGCCGGCCCGCAGCCGTTCAAGGGCGGCAATAATCGTTTCCTTGTCACTTCCCTTGGTTGGCGGAAGGACCAGGCCAGCAGCACCCGCATAGACAACTATCGAGACGCGATCCTGCGGTCTGAGCTTTCGGGTCAGCATGGAGAGGGCATTTTTGACAAGAGGCAGCTTGTTGGCTGAGAACATTGAACCCGAGACATCGATCAGGAACACAAGGTTTGCCGGCGGAAGATCTGCCAGGGAGACATGCCGGCCCTGGATTCCGATCCTGACAAGCTGTCGTCCCTTCGCCCAGGGGCAGTCTGCGACTTCGGAATGAACCGCAAACGGCTTGTCATCCCGTGGCCCTTCATATTCATAAGGGAAGTAGTTGACACATTCCTCAAGCCTGACCGCATCCTTTGGAGGAAGCCGTCCTGACTGCAAAAAACGGCGCACATTCGCCCAGGATGCCGTGTCCACGTCGATGGAAAATGTGGAGAGGGGGACTCTGGCCACCTCATGGTATCCGTTTTCATTCCGCTTTTCATATTGCTCGGTATTGTGCTCCGTCCTGACAAGCGGACGCTCCTCGGCAAGAACAGCCCGCCCTCCTGCAAGCGCGGGAGAACGCCTGACTGTGTCGACCTTGGCAAATTCATTTTCCTGCCGCAAGAGGGCGTGCTGATCCTTGGTGTTACAGGAGGCAATGAGAAACAGTGTCAATACAAGACATGCACAGCTTCGTACTGTTGGATATGCTTTCATAATGAGACCCCTTCAGAGCATGATGACGTCCATACCGGTCCGGACCCGAAAACGTTCAGACAAAAACAGTGTAATCCCTTTCACCGCATACTCCTGGAGCCCACCATGAAACCGATCTGCTTTTTCCTCAGCGGCCTGATACTGGCCGGATCCCTTGCTGCCGCAACCGCATGGGAAGACGACCGCACTCGCCTGCATCTGGCCGGGGACTTTCGGGGCAAGGCATGGTTTGCCGAACTGACCATGCAGCCGAATTCCGCCAGGCTTTCTGCACAACTGCGCGATGGTTCATGGCAGGGCGATCTTGAAGGAACCCTGCGGGATCGTGACATTGTCTTCAGGGCATCCAACGAGATGATCTTTCCAGGCACCATCACCGCCCCGCTCCCGGCATCCGGCGGACAGGACCTGACAGCAGTCTGGACCTACAAGACTCGCCAGATCGCGATACCAGCCCGGGTGATCGCCCGCGAACGGCTCGTCCGCTCAGTCAAGGAAGGCGTGCATGAGGCATCCTGCGCCTGGCCAGAATTGACTGGCTATAACAGCCTTGCCAACTCGCTGGTTACAACCACGGTTTCCAATTTCGCACTCTCAAACCACTCTGCCTTTCTCAAACTCTCGGCAGACCCGGACGAGCGCGACGGCAACTCCCGCCTATGGGCGCATCATCTTGGCTACGAGACCCGGATGGTAAGTGATCGTTTTTTCAGCATCCGCTTTCATTGCTACACCTACACCGGAGGAGCACATCCCGGGCGCTGGTCTCATTCATGGAATTTCGCGATCTCGGGTGAATCCGCCCGGCACATCCCCCTTGCCAGCATCATCCGGTCCGGTCAGATCGAACCTCTCGTAACCCTGGTTCAGAAGACCCTGGCAGCAAAGGGCGCCGGCTGGCCGCTTGAAGTCAACAGCACGCATCTCGAAAACTACGTGATCACACCGCTTGGGATTGAATTCCACTTTGACCCCTATATTGCCGGCTGCTATGCCGAAGGGGACTACGTTGTCTTCATGAAATGGGATGAACTGGACCAGTATATTCTTCCCGGAATCAGGTAACTCGACCGGACAAGCTATTCCTTGTGCTGGAGATACAACAGCCGCTCGCAAAACCCGAGTGATCGGTAAAATGGTATGGCGTTTTCGTTTCCGAACGAAACCGCCACAACCATGGTCCGACATTCTCTCTCGCGCATCCAGGCCAGCGCCTGCTCGCAGAGGGACTTGCCGATTCCCTGTCGGCGGGACGTCTGTTCCACAAAAAGAGATTCGATCTCGCCCCGGGCCTCGTGGGCAACCGCCACCACATATCCGACCATCACCGAGCCCGTGCTGGCGGTCAGGATATACAGCTCATCCTCCGCCAGCCGAAAAAGCCCCCCCATTCGCTGGTCAAACGTCAGCCGCTCATACAGTGCACCAAAATGGGGTGAGGTGTCGGCATGCATTTCATTCAGCCGCCGCCAAAGCGGCTCGATCTCCCACAGGTCCGAGCGGGAGAGGCGTGCGTAGCAGACTTCATCCATCCCGAAAGCTCCCTCACTGGGGCAATACTATCACCCGGGCATCCACAATCGGCCCCTCGCTCCGAATCTCTTCAACAACCGCCGGGGGGACACCCCCGTCGATCGAAAGGATGGTCAGCACCTCACTCCCCTTCGACCTGCGCCCAAGCCGCATGCTCGCGATATTGACTCCGGCATTGCCCAGCCTTGTTCCAAGCAGGCCAACCACACCGGGCACGTCCCTGTTATGAACCACAAGAATCGTCCCCTCAGGCTCAAGCACAAAGGCAAACCCATCGAGACTGGTGCAGCGGATGTCGTTCCCTGACACCGTCCCCCTCAGTTCGTGGGTCTCGCCGCCAGCACAGGTTATCTGCAGGCTGATGACATTCCCTGACTCGTTGGCAATCGCCTCGCGCCGTTCAGAGATCTGGATCCCCCGCTCACGGGCCATAACCGGTGCATTGACAAAATTGACTTCGTTGGACAGGACCGGGTCAAGCAATCCCTTGAGCACGGACTGGGTCAAAAACCAGACCTGCTTTTCGGCCAGGTCTCCCGCATAGGTCAGGACAACTCCTGTCACCCCACCACTGGCCAGACCGGCCATAAAGCAGCCCATCCGCTCGCACAACCTGATCCAGGGCTGCATCACCGCCAGGGTTGCCGCATCCATGGCCGGCATATTGACAGAGTTGCGGATCATTCCGTTTGTAAAATAGTCCACGATCTCCTGGGCGGTTTCAATAGCCACCTCCACCTGGGCCTCTTCGGTTGAAGCACCAAGGTGCGGGGTCATCACGATGTTTTCAACAGGAACAAACGGCGAATCCTTTGGCGGCTCCTCGGTAAACACATCAAAAGCCGCACCCGCCAGCCGTCCGGATGACACAGCAGCAGCCACTGCAGCTTCGTCCATGATGCCCCCGCGGGCACAATTGACCAGCATGGTCGTTGGTTTCATCATCCCGATCTCGCGCTCTGCTATCAGCCCGCGGGTCTTGTCAGTCAGGGGAACATGGACCGAAATGACATCCGCAGTTTTCCAGATTGTCTCAAGATCGGCCGGCTCAACCCCGATCATTGCGATCTGCTCGTCACTCAAAAACGGATCCGAACCGATCACCCGCATGTCACAGGCACGGCAGCGCCTGGCCAGATTACTCCCGATGCGACCAAGGCCAATGATGGCGATGGTTTTTCCGGCAAGCTGGACACCGTTATATTTTTTCTTTTCCCAGATCCCGGCCTTCATCGAGGCATTCGCCTGGGGAATATGCCGCGCCAGGGCAAAAATATGTGCGAGAGCCAGTTCGGCCGTCGAAACGGAATTCCCGCTTGGGGCATTCATCACGATCACGCCGCGCTCGGTTGCCGCCTTCTTGTCAATATTGTCCGTACCCACACCCGCACGAGCCACAAGTGCGAGGTTTTCGGCAGCCGCCAGCACCCTGGCGGTCACCCGGCTCGCGCTGCGGATAATCAGGGCATCCGCATCCCTGATCGCTTCGCAGAGCTGGTCTTCACTCAGCCCGGGAGTATACACCACCTCGAAGCCGGGCTGCCGTTCAAGAATCTCTATCCCCTCGCGGGAAAAACTGTCACTGATCAATATCTTCCGTTTCATTGCTCGTCCTTCCTCTGTTCTCGTCTGGTCCGACGCGTCCCCGGAGCAGACAGCTTCCCCTCTTCGGGGAACATTTCACGAACCACCCCTGCAAAATCCCGCACAGGGACAAACACCAGCCCCTTGCGGATCTCCCGGTCAAGTTCCTCAAGATCCGGCCTGTTTCCCTCGGGCAAAATGATGCGCCGGACTCCAAGACGTTTTGCAGCAAGAACCTTTTCTTTAAGCCCACCGATCGGCAACACCCGTCCCAGCAGTGTCACCTCTCCGGTCAATGCCGTATCCGATGGAGCAGCCTGGCCACGCACAGCAGAAAGAATGGCACAGGCAATGGTAATCCCGGCAGATGGTCCATCCTTTGGGGTTGCAGCTTCAGGCACATGCACATGAAAATCGGTCGCGGCAAAATCCAGCCCCTCACGCCCACCGGCAATAAAACGAACGAGAGAAAGCGCTGTCTGTGCCGATTCCTGCATGACGGTTCCCAGTTTTCCCGTCAGGACAAGACGCCCCTGCCCGCTGGCATAGCGGGCCTCGATATCAAGCACCTGCCCGCCAACCTCCGTCCAGGCAAGCCCGTGAACCAGCCCCGGCCGGTCAATCCGCAGGGTCTCGCTGTTTTTATAGCGTGGCTTTCCGAGGACACGGGTCAGCATGACCGGATCAACCTTTTCGCGCCCCTTGCTTTTTTTCTCAAGGATGGCCAGCGCCTTTTTCCTGCATATCCGTTGAATCTCCCGTTCGAGCCCGCGAACCCCGGCCTCCCGGGTATAGCCGCCAATAAGACTGTCCACCGCCTCCGGCAGAATCTCGAGATCCTCACTCCTGATACCATTTCGCTCAAACTGGCGGGGAACAAGATACCGCAGGGCAATGGCGCGTTTTTCGGCCTCTGTATACCCCGGGATGGCAATCACTTCCATCCGGTCGGCCAGGGGCCCTGGTATTCCGTGAATCGAATTGGCCGTGGTCACAAAAAACACCTGGGAGAGATCATACTCGACCTCGAGATAGTGATCCTGAAACGCACTGTTGATCTCAGGATCCAGGACCTCAAGCAGGGCCGAAGAAGGATCGCCCCGGTAGTCATTGCCCAGCTTGTCGATCTCGTCAAGCAGGAAAACCGGATTGGCACTCCCGATCTTGCGCAGGTGCTGGATGATCCGCCCCGGCATGGCTCCGACATACGTCCGCCTGTGTCCGCGGATCTCCGCCTCATCACGCATCCCCCCCAGGGACATACGCACGAATTTTCGGCCTAAGGCCTCCGCCATGGCCATCGCCAGACTGGTCTTGCCGGTACCCGGCGGACCAACCAGACACAGGATCGACCCGCGCCCCTTGTCTCCGGCCAGCCTGCGGGCCGCAACGAATTCGAGAATCCCGCGCTTGACATCCTCAAGCCCGTAATGACTGGCCTCAAGACTCCTGCGCACCTTGCGGATATCGCTCTCCTCCTTGGAGACAACCCCCCAGGGAAGATCACGCAGCCATTCAAGATACCCCCGGATAACACCGTACTCGGGAGACATTGGAGGAATCACCTCAAGCCGCTTCAGCTCGCGGTCAGCACGCTGCCGCGCCTCGCGGGGAAGCGCCACGCGGGCCAGCGCTGCAGCCAGATCGTCTTCTTCGGCGTTTCCATCGACGCCCAGCTCGCCCTTGACATCCCGCAGGATCTCGCGCAAGACGTACTCACGCTGGGTGTCCCGGATCCGTTGCTTGACCCGGGCGTGCATCTCTTCCCTGATCGATCCGGTTTCCTGCTGAATCTCGACGATGCTGACAAGTCGTTCGAGCCGGTTTTTTTGTGATGCCTCACCAACCAGCTCGGCAGCGATAAACGGAGGAATCCCGTACAACCCGATGATATGCTGAAGCACGCTTCCGATATGGCCATTTTGCAGCTCAAGCTTGAGCTCAGGGTCGAGCTTGCCTCCCCGGGTCTTGAACCGGCGCAAGGCACTCATGCAGCGCTCAATGGCCAGGGTATCCAGATCTGCTACATCGCTGACCGGTTCAACCTCGGCCATTCCCTTGTTTTGATCAAGCCTGACCAGCCGCGCCCCACCCAGGCCGTGAAGAATCACGGTGCGGGTTCCCTTGGGCCCCGGCTTGGATGAAAGAACCCTGGCCAGGGTCCCGAATTCGGCGAAATCCGCCAGATCCTGGGGGTTTTCAACCGCACCATCCCGCTGTGCAATGCAGAAAATCCGGCCATCCGCTGCGACAGCCTTCCGTACAGCATCCAGCGACTGCGGCCGTCCGACATAAATCCGCGAGTCTCCTCCAGGCAAAAGCGCCCCTTCCCGCAGGGGGAGCAGGGGCAGCCATTCCATCTCATCTTTCATGCTGAGTCCTCAGGCAGGCTTCTCCGCACTCTTCTTGCCAGCAGCCGCATAAATCAGGGTCGGCTTTTCGTGTTTCCGCACAACACCCTCGGTCACAACGCACTCCCGCACGTTTTTCATGCCGGGAATCTCGTACATCAGGTCCAGCATGATGTCCTCGATGATGGCACGCAAGCCACGGGCACCCGTATTCCGGGTGATGGCCAGACTGGCAATTGCCCGGATTGCCGAATCCTCGAATTTGAGATCAACACCCTCGATCTCGAATGACTTGCGGTACTGGGCCACAATGGAGTTTTTCGTATTGACAAGAATATGCACAAGATCATCCTCGTCCAGCGGAGCAAGGGCACTGACGACAGGGATACGCCCGACAAACTCGGGGATCATCCCAAACCGTGTCAAATCATCCGGGGTAGCCTGACTGAGGAGCGCATAGATATCCTTCGAATCCCCACGCCGTCCACTGTCCCCGTTAAACCCGATCACAGACTGCCCGATACGCTTGCCGATGATGCTCTCAAGTCCGACGAAGGCCCCTCCGCATATAAACAGGATGTCCCGCGTTTCAATCTGAAGCAGCTCCTGATGGGGGTGCTTGCGCCCCCCCTGAGGCGGGACCGAGGCCCGCGTCCCTTCAATGATCTTGAGCAGTGCCTGCTGCACGCCCTCGCCCGAAACATCCCGGGTGATGGAGACGTTTTCGCTTTTGCGCGCGATCTTGTCCACCTCGTCGAGATAGATGATTCCACGCTGGGCATACGCGATAATCTCTTTTTCACCGGGGTGGGCATTCCCCTGTTCCTTGAGGAGGGACTCGGCATTCTGGATCAAGCGCAGGAGAATGTTTTCGACATCCTCGCCTACATAGCCAGCCTCTGTCAGGGTTGTGGCGTCAGCAATGGCAAAGGGGACATTGAGCGTCCGTGCCAGGATACGGGCCAGGAGGGTCTTTCCACTCCCGGTCGGGCCAATCAGGAGGATATTGCTTTTTTCAAGCTCGATATCATCGCGATTACTGCTGGACAGGGCGTTGAAATTGATCCGCTTGTAATGATTGTAGACAGCGACCGAAAGCACCTTTTTGGCTGTGTCCTGCCCGACAACATAATCATCCAGGACTTTTTTTATCTCCTGGGGCTTGGGGAGGACAACCTCCGCCTGCACATCACGCAGGGTGGCCGGCTGTTCACCAAGAAGCTGATTGCAATAGGCAATACACCGGTCACAGATAAAGACCCGCTGCCCGGCAATCAGACGATTGACCTCGTTTTGCGTTTTTCCGCAAAACGAGCAGGCCATCTCCTCTTGCCCACCGCTGCCCTGTGTGCGCTTGGTTGCCATCTCTCCTCCTGCTCCTTAAACACCTTCCGGCGGCTTGGCCCCGGCAGGCTTTTTGACGATAACACTGTCGATCACCCCGTAGGCCCTGGCCTCTTCAGCCGCCATGAAAAAGTCCCGGTCGGTATCCTGCCTGATCGTTTCCAGATCCTTGCCTGTATGCCGGGCAATGATTCCGTTTAACACCTCGCGAATTCGCAAAATCTCGCGCGCCTGAATATCAACTTCGCTGGCCTGGCCACCGGCGCCACCCATCGGCTGATGAAGCAGGATGCGGGAGTTGGGAAGCGCAAACCGCTTGCCCGGAGTCCCTGCCGCCAACAAGACCGCCGCCATGCTGGCCGCCTGCCCGATGCAGATCGTCGATACATCACACTTGATAAACTGCATCGTATCGTATATAGCCAGGCCGGCCGTTACCGAACCGCCCGGAGAATTGATATACAGCGAAATATCCTTGTCCGGATCCTCGGCCACAAGAAAGAGCATCTGGGCAATCGCAAGATTGGCCGTGACATCGTGGATCGGATCTCCGATAAAAACGATCCTGTCCTTGAGGAGCCGTGAAAAAATATCATATGCCCGTTCACCACGGCCCGACTGCTCGATGACCATGGGGACAAGATTCATCTGCTCGATCATAGCCTGTTCCGCTGCGCGCAATGCTCTCTCCTTGTTCATTCCTTGATGTCCGAAAAGGGCAGGGTTTTTTCGATAGTGATGGAGGCTGCCTTTTCGAGCACTTCCATGGTCTTGCGCCGGACAATCCGCCAGACAAGCGAATCAATCTCGCCACTTTCGATAAAGTGCTTGCGCAAGGCATCCCGGTCATGCCCATAATAGCGGGCATAACTGTCGAGCGCTTCGTCAATATCCTTGTCCTCGGCCTTGACCCCTTCAGCCTTGGCCACCTCGCGGATGACAAGATACGAAACAGCGGCCTTTTCGGCTGCGGGCAGAAAATCCTCCCGCATCTTTTCAACGGTCTTGCCGGTTTTTTCGAGATACTCGTCAAGCGACATCCGGGTCTGGGCCAGCGTCCGGGCAAAATCCTCAAACATGCCCTCAAGCTGCATTTCGACCAGCGCCTGGGGAAGCTCAACCGAAGTCTTGCCAACCAGGGATTCAAGCAGCTTGTTTTGAACATCCTCCGACTCATGGTGCCGGGCACGCTCCTGCATGTTTTCCAGCAGCATGGTGCGGAACTCGGCCATCGTCTTTTTATCCGAGATCTTTGCCGCAAACTCGTCATCCAGCACAGGCGGAACCCGCTTTTGCATCTTGCCAATAGAGCCCTTGAAAATCACGTCCTTACCGGCAAGATCCTTGTCCGGGAAACCTTCGGGAACCTTGCCCGGGATCTCGAAATTATCCCCCGTCGTCTTGCCGCGCAAACCGTCCTGAAAATCGGGGAAGGAGGCTCCGGTCTTGAGGTCATAGCTGAATCTGGTGCGGGCCAGTTTTTCGACCGAAGCCCCATCGAGGAGTACCTCATAGTCAACAACTGCCAGGTCCTCGGCCTCAAGCGTTCCCTCACCCTTGTCCTCAAACCGGGTAAAGCGCTCGGCCAGGCGGGCCAGTTCGGCTTCAACATCGGAATCCTTGACCTCATAGCTGTTTTTGGAAACAGTCAGTCCCTTGTACTCGGGAAGGGTAAACTCGGGATACACATCCACTTCCATGGTCAGGGAAAGGCTGTCGCCCTCACCCAGCTCGGGAATCTCGCTTGTCACCGTGCCCTTGCCAACCGGCTGCAGCGAGTGCTGCTCGATGGCCTTGCCGTAGGCTTCCTGGACCAGCTTTTCGACAACCTCATGCGAAATGGCATGTCCGAATTTCATCCGGATAATGCCCACCGGGGCCTTGCCCGGGCGAAAGCCCTTGATATGGGCCTTGGCGGCAACTTCGCGGTAGGCCTTGTCAAAGGCCGCACGAACTTCTTCATTTCCGATGGCAATCTCCAGCTTGACGCTGGACTTGGGCTGCTTGTGCATTTCTGCAGTGATGGACACGCGCTCGACTCCGTATATTATGGATGAATTGCAAAAACCGGGAATACTGGCTTTTTGCAAAGATAATACCAGCCCTGTAGGAATACAAATTCGGGGCTTTGGGAACAGAGTCCATCCCCGGGCATGCGGCTGTTCCCAAAACAGTTCCTTTTCTTATTAAATGGGTCTATCCTGTGCAATGAACGCTGCGCAGATATGGTGCAGGCACACCCGCCCGACGCCGATTGCGCAGGGAAAGGCAGGCCACCCCTATGAATCACAATACCGATACAAACCCGCTTGAGATCGTTTCACGCCAGATCGACGCCGTCAACGAGATCCTGCAGCTACCCGCTGATGAAATCGCAATCCTGAAAAAGCCGCACCGGACCCTTGAGGTCAACTTTCCTGTTGTGATGGATGACGGACATATCGAGGTGTTTACCGGGTTTCGGGTCCAGCACTCACTGGTGCGCGGCCCCGCCAAGGGAGGTATCCGCTACTCTCCCGATGTCACTCGCGAAGAAGTCCAGGCCCTGGCAACCTGGATGACCTTCAAGTGTGCCGTTGTCAATCTCCCCTACGGCGGCGCCAAGGGTGGCGTCATCGTCGATGTGACAAAGCTCTCCGAGCGGGAGCTTGAGAGGCTGACCAGACGGTTCACCTCCGAAATCGGCATCATCATCGGCCCGGACAGCGACATTCCGGCCCCGGACATGAACACCAACGCCAAGATCATGGGCTGGATGATGGACACCTATTCGATGAACAAGGGCTACTCCATCCCGGGCGTGGTAACAGGCAAGCCCATCGAGCTCGACGGGTCACTTGGACGGGCTGCGGCCACAGGGCGGGGCGTCTCCATTGTCCTCAATGAATTCATGAAACTCAAAAAACAGGACCTGTCCAGGATGCGGGTCGCAGTCCAGGGGTACGGGAACGTCGGACGCTGGGCTGCCAGACTCATCGCAGCCCTGGGAGGAAAGGTCGTGGCTGTCTCGGACATCAAGGGCGGAATCCACAACCCGGATGGACTTGATCTCAACGACGTTGAAAACTGGGTCAACGAACACAAATTTCTTGCAGGCTACCCCAAGGCCCGCAGCATCAGCAATGCCGAGCTTCTCGCAACCGAATGCGATGTTCTCGTCCCGGCCGCGACCGAGGCTGTCATCAACCGCGAAAACGCCCACACCGTCCAGGCCCGCTTCATCATTGAGGGCGCCAATGGCCCAACCACCCCGGATGCCGAGGACATCCTTGTCAAAAAAGGCACGACCATCATTCCCGACATCCTGGCCAATGCAGGCGGTGTTATCGTGTCATATTTTGAATGGGTCCAAAACATCATGACCTTTTTTTGGGATGAGGACGATATCAACGCCAAGCTGACACAGGCCCTGCAACGGGCCTTCCGTGATGTCGAGGCAATCCACGAACAGTATCCCGGCATCACCTATCGCCAGGCCGCCTATGTCCTGGCTCTTTCACGTGAAACAAAGGCCCGGCGCATGCGCGGGATCTATCCCTGACCATCAGCAGGCCGGCACATCCGGTCCCCCGCCCCGGGCTGGTCCGGGGCGGGAAGTGATGCTTTTCCCGCCCAGAGCAATCCCCTGCTGCAGCAACGTGATACTGACCCCTTGCCCTGTTTGCATGCTTGTGTTATTTTGCAAGTATGCAAACACGAACCACACCCCTCATCTACGAAGCCCGGGCCGAGTTCCTCAAGGCACTGGCCCACCCCGGCCGCCTCCACCTCGTTGACCTCCTCAAGGACGGCGAACGCTGCGTCTGCGAACTGGCGGCCGCCACGGGATACGATATCTCGACCGTCTCGCGCCATCTCGCCCAGATGAAACGCGCCGGGATTGTCAGCGACCGCCGCCAGGGGACCTCGGCCTATTTCACGCTCAACCTCTGCTGTATCGCGGATCTCTTTACCTGCATGGAAAAGAGCCTGCACAAGCGGCAACAGAGCATCAACGCAGCTCTCGCAGTCTGCGCTCCCGAAGCGGAGAGCCAAGCATGAACAAACAGATTGCCATCTTTTCGGCCATCCTTGCTGTGTTTCTGGCCTTTTTCTTTCTCGACCTTGCCATGCCCCCGGCAGAAGCACTGGCGACAACCGGACTGGCAGGTGCGTTCAACGAAGCCCTCCTGATGGCGCATGACTATGCACGTGAACACGTCCTGCTCTGCCTGATCCCGGCCTTTTTTATCGCCGGGGCCATTGGAAACTTTATCAGCGCCGGGAGTGTCATGCGCTATCTGGGCGCCGGAGCCAGGCGGGTGACCGCCTACGCCGTCGCTTCGGTCTCGGGCTCGATCCTCGCCGTCTGCTCCTGCACCATCCTGCCGCTCTTTGCCGGCATCTATTCACGCGGGGCGGGACTCGGTCCGGCCAGCGCATTTTTGTATGCCGGTCCGGCCATCAATGTCCTGGCCATCATCCTGACCGCCCGCGTCCTCGGGCCGGAATTGGGCATGGCTCGTGCCATTGGTGCTGTCGGTTTTTCCATCATCGTCGGACTTGTGATGCACGCCTTGTTCCGCAAAGAAGAAGCCGCCCGACAG
>JAKPMW010000330.1 GCA_029548715.1 Spirochaetota bacterium
CAGTGCGTGCACCATCTTTCCGACGCCGGCATCCTCCAGCCAGGACTCCACCCGCCGGTCTTCCTCATCCAGAAATTTTTGCAGCACGTCCGAAACGATGTGTCCGGCGGCCAGTCTGGCAAAGAGCTCGCGTACAACCCTTTCTGCATCACGCCGCGACTCCTCAAGCAGGATGGCTGCATCCTCATGCCTGGCTGGCAGTTTTTTTTGCAACAGCCGCATGGCCTCAAGCTGGACATTTTGCAAGACTTCTTCTTCGTTTTCAAGTTCCTCACGGACAGACTCCAGTCTGGCGTTGATCTTTTGGACTACGCTCCCTGAATACTGCGTTCCGTTTGACTCTTCGAGCCAGTCTTCCTCGTCCACACCCAACCGCGCGAGCTCCAGCCCGATCTTGCGCACGTTTTCTTCGTGCTTTTCACGCTTGCTCCGTAACTCGGCGAGCGCGGCGCCCCAGGCGTCCGATTCCAGACCGGGAAAGGCGCTGGCCAGTTCGCCGGCGCAGGCTGCGATCCTCTGCTGGAGTGCCTGGAGGTCAGTTTTGAGATTGCGACAGGCTGCAGCATCGTCCCGCAGGCTCTCCTCCTGCGCCTCAAAATCGGCGACCGTAACCGGTTCGAAGCCAAAGCGCTTGAGCGTCTCGGCCTTGAGCGCTTCGAGTTCGGTATTTGGCCCGGCGGATCGGGCCCCCCGTTTATCCAAAAGCAACTTGGCAACCATCGTCCCCGCTGCTACAATCCCGATAATCACGCCGGCCACCCGGCTGACACTCATCCCGGCCAGGGCCAGCACGAGCAGGCCAATCGCCAGATAACCAGGCCAGGTGGGCGCGCGCTCTTTCCCGGCCTGCCCCAGTTCAGCCCAATGTGTTTTGGCACTCCGTATCCAGGCCAGCCCGGTCTCGGCCGGCTGTAACTGGCGCATCCGTTTGGCAAGATCCTCGGCCTGTGCCTTCATCGCCCGGTGTTCGTCGATGCGCTTTTCGATCCGGTCGAGCCGTCCTTTGTCGATGGCGTCCCGCTGCCCTTCCTCCTTGACCAGTTTTTTTGCCATCAGCCAGGCTTCATGCCGTTTGGCACCTTCCTGCGTCTCAAGCCTGGCCAAGAGATTCTTTTCTTCCTTGCGCAGTTTGTCGATCCCGGTTCGGGAGAGGGTCTCAAAAAATTCGTCAGTCAATTGCCTGATTTCTTCAAGCCGCTCACGGGCGAGGACGAGCTGCTTCATCAGCCCTCTCCGCTCACCCTCAAGCACACCATCCACAAAACTGGTATAGCCTGTTTCGTTGGGCAGTGAACCCTGTATCCTGTCCCAGACCTGATGGTCAGAGACCAGTCCCTTGACAAGGTCACGACTCAAGCTGGTCCCGCCCCCGTCCAGTGAGGGATCCCCGGCACGGACGTAGAGCAAGCGATGGAGGTCGGCAGGCAGGCTTGTTCCTTTTTTTTGGAGAACAGCCTCAAGCCCTTTGGTAACCGCGAATTCCTCGCTACCGTTCGTCAATGTCAGGCGGAGCGTCCCCTCGAATTCGTCGCCCCGTCCACCCGTGCTGCGCCCTCGCCCCCGTTTTCCGACCCCGAAGAGGACACGGACGAGATTTTCCAATATTGTGGTCTTCCCCGTTTCGTTGTGTCCAAATATGAGTGTCAGAGGAGCAAACTGGTGTGCGAATTTCTGGATCGGGCCCGCGTTGAATAATTCGGCTTTTTTGATCATCAGTCCCATCAGTCATTCCCCCGTTCCATAGATGTGTGCCAGGCCGTACTCCCTGATCATGTCCAGCATTTCTTTTTGATCACCCGGAAACTGGCCGGGATCCAGTGCGAGCCCATCCAGTGCCTTTTCGAACTCGGCCGTCAAGAGCCTGAGACTGCTGTCCGTCTCGACAAACCAGAGATCATCGCTCTTGCATTCCACAAGATGGAGTGGCGTATCAGCAAACCATTTTTTGACGATGCCATCGGGT
>JAKPMW010000331.1 GCA_029548715.1 Spirochaetota bacterium
CCCTCGCCAGAATCCCCAGCCCATGCGGACCAAGGAGCATCCCCGCCAGGATCAACCCAACGATCTCGGGCAGCCGCACAAGCCGGGACAGGCCAGGCATGACGAGTGCCGTCGTCAAAAGGACGAGCACAATCATGACCGGATCGGAAAAGGGCAGTGTCAGGAGTTCTTCATGCATGTCTCACCAGGAGTGAATCAATTTTTTCCCAGCATTCCGCGCTTGAGGCTGGACTGGACCGGATCCGGTCCAAGCCAGATGGCGTAGAGTGCCTTTTTGAAAGCCAAGCCGGGGATGGTGCCCAGAGTCCGCTGTGTCTGCGTCCCCTTGACCTGATACGAGGCCGTCAGACCACTCCCGGGTAGATAGGTCAAGAAGATGATGTCCCCCACCTGGATATTGATCCCTGAAAAAAAGGACAAAAACTGCTCGCGCTCCGGCGCCGGATATCCCAGGGCCGCCACATTCTGAAACCCTTCGCGTGTGGCGGACAAAAACCGTTCGCGGGTCAGCTTGGATGAATCAACCTTGAGGATGACAGACATCGGCTCGTTGGCGGCGGTAATCGCCTCGCCCGTTTTCCCCTTCAGGCTGGCAGGAACATAGAGACTGGCAAAATAAATGGTGACAAAAAACTTCTCCCGCTCACCCGTACCGGACAGGACCATATCCTTCCCACCAAGCTTCCAGGCACCCAGCGGAAGAGCCAGTGCCACAATCATCATGATGCTGAATACTCGCACTAATGCTTTCTTGGGGAACATTCTCGCCTCCAATCCCGATCTGCGGGGAGCGAATCCCCCCGCAAGAGAGACGGTAGCATATCCGTGGGCCGGCCGCAAGAGCCAGACGCGCGCCCATTCGAGGCCGTAGAGGCACCCAGTCTGGGCATCTTACTCCCAACCGTTGTAATGGATCCGGGAAGCATCCAGCCGGCTCTTCCAGGGACGGACTTCCTCAGCGGAATACCCTACAGGCACGATGGCAAAGGGAATGACCTGCTCGGGCAACCCCAAAAGAGTGCGCACCGGCTCGCGCTTGTCGGGAAAGACGGTCCCCCAGACGGCGCCCAGCCCGCTGGCATGGGCAGCATGCAGGAGATTGGTGGTAGCGGCCGAACAATCCTGCACATGAAACCCGGCATAGCGTTCGCTGTCCAGATCGCCGCAGACCAGGATGGCTGCCGGTGCATCCGAGACAAAGGCCACGTTGGGATTGAGGGCCGCATACTTTTCCAGCAGGGTCCGGTCATCAAGGACCACAAACTGCCAGGCCTGCTCGTTGCCTGCCGAGGGAGCGTTCATGGCCACTTCAAGCAGGCTTGTAATCGTTTCACGGCTGACGGCCCTGGGCTGGAAACGCCGCACACTGCGCCGGGTATTGAGTTGTTCGAGCATACCTTCCTCCACTCTCTGCACTGCGACAGCCTTCCCCGGACAACACATGGGGAGAGATGCCAAACTCCCGGTCCAAAAACCGTATCTTTGGAGACAGCGTATTAACAATATACTGACAAGGATCCCTGCATGGCATCCGCCCTTCCACCAAGCCGACTGTATACCTTCATCGATAACCGGTACGGATACGCCGTGCATTTTCTCGAAGGACAAAAACTGATCGAGGATCTGGTCCTCCTGCGCAAGCACAGTGCCCCGGCCTTTGCCTGTCTGCGCCAGGCTGTCCTCTCCGTCCTGCCGATGACGGCCTTCCTCAAACGGGACGAGGAATTCGGGTTTTACATCGACTCGGCCAGCCCCCGCTTTATCCTCAAGATCGAGACCCGCTTTGACGGGCGAATCCGGGCAATGCATGATGGAGCGGCTCCGGCAGACGGTCTGGGCCCATCAAGCGGCCTGTGCCGCATCGTCAAATTCCTCCCCGGTGAAACCACACCCTACACATCGCTGGTCGACTTTGCTTCAAAACCACTCCCGGAAATCATCAATATCGCACTCGAACGCTCCTTCCAGTTCGCCAGCCGGGTCCTCCTCGCCCGCGAGAGTGACCAGAGCGTACTGGTTTCGGCCCTGCCAGAACTGAAGGATGAAACCCGGATTTCACCCGCCGACTATCTTGGGCGGGCCCTGCCCGCACTTGAGGGGATCATCGAGCGCGGCCTGAGTGACAGCGCTGCCATCCAGTCTGCCTTTGCAGACATTGATCTCAAATTCCTTGTCTCCCGTGAGGTGGTCTTCGCCTGTTCCTGCTCAAAAGAGCGCTTTGTCGAGGTCCTGCGCTCGCTGGATGCCAGCGGACAGGACCCCTTCGAAAACGATCAGGTCATCGAGACCGTCTGCGATTACTGCGGTCAACGCTGGCAGATCGAGCGAAGTGATCTTGTGCCCCGGTCAGGCCCGGCCTCATGACCCATGTCGCATGATTGATGCCAGGCCGGCCTTGGTGTACTCTGCTTCCATGAAACCTGCACTGATGCTCCCTTCGCTCCTCGCCCTCCTTTTCGGGCCCGTGTCCCTGCCGCTGCATGCCCAGTCACCAACCCAGCGCAACGCCGACCGCCTGAGCCTGATCCAGGGCGTAACGGCCCTCCCCTGGACCGGCTCACCCGGCCGGGCTCTCGCCATCTCGGATCAGGCGGTGCAGGTCCTCTCCGACAGCGCAGGCTGGGCCGGGATCGTGGCTGCCCGCTTTGGCCGGGGGCGGGTCCTGGTCATCACGCATGACAGCTTCTATACAAAAGCGGCCGAAGGCGAACCCGGCAACGCCCGCTTTTTCCAAAACGCCCTCACCTGGCTGGGACGGGGGCGAATCCTGGTCATCGGCTCCCGCCCCTTTGCCGCACTGGCCAAAAAGCTCAATCTCCCCATTGAGACCGCACCCCGCCCCCCGGCCAACCTCTCGGGCTATGCCCTTGTCCACATTGATTATGGCTGGAAAGAGTCCGAGCAACTCTCTGCTGACGAGATTGTGAGCCTCCAACGCTATGTGCAGAATGGCGGGTCGCTCTTGACCTGCGTCCTGCCCTGGGTCTGGCGGAACTACAGTGATCCCGGCAAGGCCGGAATTCCCCTGCGTGATTCGGCCCCCAGCCGGCTCTTGGCCCCGCTGGGCATCGGCCTGACCGACTGGTCTCTCGGGAGTGCCCGCCCGCTGACGCACAATCCCGAGGGTGAGCATGCCCGAGTCCTCCTGGCAGCGGGCCTGCAGGCCCTCTCACGTGATGGCAGCATGCCCCTTGACTGGCTCAACTCCTTTATGGAGCGGACACGCAGTCTCGTTGACATGGTCCCCCACGCCGGCGCCATCCTCTCTGAGACTGAAATCACCAGGATCCAGACCGTCTTTTCGACTCTGGGCCAGAGGGCTGTTCCCACCGAAAAAAACCCGGTCACCCCAGTCGACTCCAGGGCCGTGATCGCCATCACCCTGATGGACGCCCTGACCCGCAACCCACCCCCGGGCTTTGTTGTCAGGGCACTCCCCCATGCCGAAGTCCACCCGGGCAAGGCCGGGCCCGGCGCTACCCCGGTCAGCCGGACCATCGACATCAAGCCGGACGGCAAGGGACGCTGGCAGGGGACAAGCCTCTGGGCCGAAGCCGGGGCGCCGATTCGCGTCAGCGTCCTGTCGGGCAACACACGGGGCGTCTCGCTTGTCATCGGCTGCCACCAGGACAATCTCTTCAAATTCAATCCCTCGATCACCCAATGGAAACGCTGGCCGGACCTGGTCCTCCGGGCCAGTCTTGCGACCGGCTCGGCCACCCTCACCTCGCCCCATGGGGGACTGGTCTATATCGATGTTCCCGACGGGTCGAAGGACACCCTCGAGCTCAGGATCGAGGGGGCCATTCCGGCGGCCCGCCATACACGCGGGGTGTCCGCTTCCTCATGGCGCCGCAACCTCGCCCGGACCCGCGCCCCCTGGGGTGAAATCGAAGGACAAAACATTGTCATCAGCGCACCGCTCTCCGTCCTCAAAAACCTGCCCGACCCGGGACGTGTCAGCGCCTGGTGGGACCAGGTCGTCTCCCTCTATCCGGCCCTTTCGGGAAAACCGCTTCATCCGTACAAGGAACGCTTTGTTCCGGATGTCCAGATCTCCATGGGCTATATGCACTCCGGCTACCCGGTGATGACCTGGATGGATGTTGCCGGCTGGGTGCTGGGTGCTCCGGGCGACAAACCACGCAACCACGTCCTGACCAATGGGGCCTGGGGCCATTTTCACGAGCTGGGTCACAACTACCAGATGGGTGACTATACCTGGGAGGGCGCCGGTGAGGTGACGGTCAACATCTTTACCCTGCACAGTATGGAAAAAATGGGGATCTCGCCTGCCGCGACGCATCCCCATGTTGTCCGGGCACGACGCGATCTGGCCACGAAATACAATGGGCGTCTGCCGTTTGACCGCTGGAGCAGCGAGCCCTTTATCGCCCTCCTCTTTTATGTCGATCTCATTAAAGAGTTTGGCTGGAACACCATCTCCAGGGTCCTGGCGGAATATGCGAGACTTGATGGCAATTCGCGCCCCAAAAACAACGCCGAAAAACGTGATCAGTGGCTGGTCCGCTTTTCGAAAGCCTGCGGAAAAAACATTGCGCCCCATATGCGTCGCTGGGACATCCCCTTCAGTGCCGGGGCCGAGGCACAGGTGCGCTCTCTTCCAGTTTGGAATGGTCCGTGATATACTGACCCATCACAAGAGGAGACCATAATGGCACGCTATCGCAATATCGTACAATCAGGCAAGGCACCGGAGGCCTTGCGGTCCGAAATCGAGGCCTACCTCGTGCGCGAGGGGTTCAAACTCCAGGAGGGATCCGATGTCTGGAAAAAGGGCATCGGGATCATGGTCGGTCCGCAGTTTGTCCGCTTCGCTGTCACATCCGCGGGGCTCGAACTCGAAGCCTGGATCAAGTGGGCGCTCCTGCCCGGCGTCTATGTGGGCGAGTTTGACATCCACGGCTTTGTCGGGGCTATCCCCAAAAAGCTCCTGCGGGACCGGATCAAGGCCATCGAGGCCATGGCCTGACGGACAAACCGGGTCAGACATCCTCCTGCCTGACAAGACCACTGACAAAGTCCAAGACCAATCGTGCGCTCTGTACGGCCATGAGAGTTTTATCCTTTGGAGGAAGGAGTTCACCTTCCGGATATCGTCAGGCAGTGGCGAATGGCAGCAGAAGCACGAGTTCTTCCCTGATCTTCCCCGTCATTCCCCGGCAGGAGGGTCGGGCTTGCGGCCGAAGAGGCGCTCCCCCCAGAGCATGAGAGCCAGTCCGCCCAGAATCATCAGGGCCCCCGGCACAAGAAAGGGTGTCGCCGTTTCGTTGCTGATGACCAGCCCGAACACCATGGCGATCAAGGGATTGACGAAGGCATAGCTCACCACGCGGATGGCCGGCTCGTTGTGGATCAGATGGGTGTAGGCGGCAAAGGCCAGCGAGCCACAGACCGCAAGGTAGGCCAGGGAGAGCCATGCTTCGGGTTCGATCAGGGGGATGACGCTGGCGGGTGAGGGCCCCATCATGAGGGTCGCGATTCCGGTCACAACTCCGGCCGTCAGCATCTGCACGCCCGAATTGACAACGAGGTCGGGCACCGCCCCGGCCCGGTGTCCCAGGCTGGTGGCAAAGGCCCAGCTCGCCAGTCCGGCGATCACAAGCAGGACTCCGGGCGTGAGACTCTCAAAAATTGAAGAGCCATTATACAGGAGCAGGCCGACACCGGCCAGCCCGATGATGATCCCGCCCAGACAGAGTGGCCGGATGCGGATCTTCAAAAGCAGGCGGTCAAAGAGGGCCACGGCCAGCGGGGTCGATGCAATCACAAGGGCCGCCAGATAGCTGTCGACCGTCGTCTCGGCCAGGGTCACCAGGCCATTCCCTCCCACCAGCAAAAAGATCCCCAGCCCACCCGAGACAAGGATCTGGCGCCGCGTGATCCGGCCCTTGATGCGTCCAGTCAGCCAGGCCACCCCCAAAAAGCCGATCCCCCCGATGACAAAGCGCAGGGCCACCAGCCAGAAGGGCGGCATGCTCGCCACGGCCACCTTGATGAACCAGTAGGTCGAACCCCAGACGATGTAGAGGGTCGCGTACGAAAGCAGGATTGAAGGGCGCATGGTGTAATGGTAGTCATGACGCAAGTCTGATGGCAATCCGGCCGGGGACTCCCGGAGTCACATTACAGATACGCAATATTCCCAGCACCACCCGCGGCATGGCTCTTGCCCAAACATGAACATTCTGCTATACTGAGATGACAGACAGGGAGGAACCATGCACAGCATCCTTGATACGATCTGCGACCGCGAGCTCTCATACCAGCAAAAGGTGCATGCCCTGGCCCGGGATGCCGAGGCCACCCTCGATGTCCTGCCCATCCCGGACGCAGCCCGCGAGCTTCTGTCCCGGGGGGTGATCTGCGACCTCTTCGAGGGCCACGCGCCCTGGCGCCCACGCTACATCATCCCTGATTACGAACGCTTCATGCAGCAGGGCTCGGAGTTTTTGCGTATCAGCCCGCCACGGACCCTGCTGGATGCCACGCACGCCCTCCTCGCACTCTATCATCATGTCCCGTCCATTACCAATTTCCCTGTCTGGATCGGTGACATCGACGCCCTGCTCGAACCCTTTGTCGCGGCCGAACCGCGGGCCGAGGAAATAATCGGCCACTTTCTCGACCACATCGACCGCACGCTCAACGATTCGTTTTGCCATGCCAATCTGGGGCCGGCGGCCAGCGAGGCGGGCCGGATCATCCTGCGCCACCAGCGCACAGCCTCCAATGCCGTCCCCAATATGACCCTCAAATATGATCCGGACACGACACCCGAGGACTTCGCCCTCGAGGCAGTGCTGACCTCGCTCTCCACGGCCAAGCCCAGTTTTGCCCACCATCCCCGCTTTGCCGGCGAGTTCAGCTCGGCCGGCTACGAGCGCTACGCCATCGCCAGTTGCTACAATGGCCTGCCCGTGCGCGGAGGAAGCACGACCCTGGTCCGGCTCAACCTGGCCCGGCTGGCCGAGACAGCACGCGACCGGGATGACCTCATGACGCGGGCCCTGCCGGATGCCGTAGCCGCCATGCTGGCCCTGATGGATGTCCGGGTCGATTTTCTCGTCACCCGCTCCGGTTTTTTCGAAAGCTCGTTTTTGCTGCGTGAAGGCCTGCTCGAATTTTCCCGCTTTACCGGGATGTTCGGTATTGTCGGCCTGGCCGAGTGTGTCAACCGGCATTTTGGAAACAATGCAGGGGGAACAGTCTTCGGCCATGATGATGCGGCTGATGCCTTTGGCCTGGAGATCATCCGCCGGATTGATGCCGCAGTCCGGGCGCACCGGGCCCCGCACCTTGAGGCCTTTGGAGGCCGCTACCAGCTCCACGCCCAGGTCGGGATCGACAGCGATGTAGGTGTCTCACCCGGCTGCCGGATTCCTATCGGGGACGAGCCCGAGCTGATGGAACACCTTGTCCGTTCCGCCCCCTTCCACGCCTATTTTCCGTCCGGAATCGGCGATGTCTTCGCCTTCGAACCGACGGCCAAAAACAATCCGCAACAGATCCTCGACGTCATCCGGGGGGCCTTTGCCTCGGGTGTACGCTATCTCTCGCTCTACGCCTCGGACGCTGACGTGGTACGCATCACCGGGTATCTCGTCAAACGGTCCGAACTGGCGCGCCTCAACCGGGGTGAGGCTGTTCTCCAGGATACGACTGCCCTGGGCCGCGGTGCCATCAACAACCTGCGCGTCCTCGACCGCAAGCTCAGGTCATGAGCCGGACCTGTCACGTTGCCCGGATCCTGCGCTCGAGTGCCGTTGACGGCCCGGGAAATCGGGCAGTCGTTTTTTTGCAGGGCTGCGACCTTGACTGCCTGTATTGCCACAATCCCGAGACCCGAAAAGCCTGTACCGCCTGCGGGCTCTGCATCCCGGCCTGTCCCCATGAGGCCCTCAAGACCGCCAGCGGAGAAGTCGTCTGGAACCGGCAGAATTGCCGGGATTGCGGGGCCTGCATTGCGGCCTGCCCGCACGCAAGCTCGCCCAAAACCCGGCACATGACGGTCGGCCAGATCCTGGCTGAGATCCTCCCCTGGAAAGCGTTTTTGCGCGGCATCACCATTTCCGGCGGGGAGTGCCTCCTCCAGTCCGGGTGTACCACGGCCATCCTTGAAGCGGCCGCGCGGGAAGGGCTGCCGGGCCTGGTCGATACCAATGGCTCAACCCCTCTGTCTGCCCTGCCCGCGCTTGTCAGGGCGGCCAGCGGGTTCATGCTCGACATCAAGACCTGGGATGACGGGGAACACCGCAGCCTGACCGGGGCCGGCAATGCCACCGTGCTGGCCAATCTGGATTTTCTGATCCC
>JAKPMW010000338.1 GCA_029548715.1 Spirochaetota bacterium
CCATATTGCACCGACCTGAAAATACGTCCCGGCCTCGTTCTTGTTGGCGGCAGCGGTCTTGGCCGGAGTATAATTCTCGATCCCGGCGTAGTCCTCCTGCATCTTGCCGAAGCGACCTGTCAAGAGGTTCATGCCGTTAAACTGGGCATGCTTGGCAACCCTGTCGATCTCGTCGACGAGCTGCGACACCTCGACCTGCATCATCATCCGGTCATCGGTTGAATAAATCCCGTTTGCCGACTGGACAGCAAGTTCACGAACACGGTTGAGGATCTGGACGGTTTCGTCCATATACCCCTCGGCCGTCTGCAGGAAGGAGATCCCGTTCTGCACGTTCTTCTCCGCCTGTTTGAGGCCGCGTATCTGCGAACGCATCTTCTCGGAGACTGCCATTCCCGAGGCGTCATCGCCGGCGCGGTTGATCCGTTCTCCCGATGAAAGCTTCTGGATGCTCTTGTCGCTCTCGACCATCGTGCCCTGAAGCACGCGGTGCGCAAACATTGCGCTCATGTTGTGATTGATAACCATGGAAATTCCCTCCTTGATTCCGTTTGGTTCAGGCGTTCTCCCGGACCGTCGCCCGGAAAAACGCCTTGCCCAGATACCGGCATCCCTGCCGGACGGTGCATCATAAGGAGGTCATCGCCTCTTGACCGGGCCCTGGCCAATGAACGGAACTGTCGCGCGAACTTATTCCGTCCGTCGACGATATTCCTCCTGACTTCAGCAACCGGGACTGGATTCCCGGAGGCGTTTCCTGCCAGACGCAGGGGAAATTCAATCCCCGTTTCTGAAGGAAGGGAAAATGCACCCCAAGTCGGGCCTTTTCATGGTCGTTTGGCATCGCAACATGGTACCGCGTTCCTTGTCAGAACGTCCTGGTTTGCGGTATCCCGCCACCTCCTCTCTCCCGTGATCCGGGCGGTTTCGCTCTGTCAGGCGAAACCTGTATTGTTCACGAAACGCCGAAAAGGACAGTCTGTGCCTGTCCTTCCAGCGCCGGGAACTCCGGACGTCAAGCCTGACCCCCGCCTCTGGACCGCCACTACGGGCCACAGGCGGGATGTCAGCTGGTCAATGATCAGCCAAGCAGTCTCAAGACCGACTGCGGCTTCATGTTGGCCTGTCCGAGCATCGCGGTGGAGGACTGGATCAGGATCTGGTTCTTGACGAAGTCAGACATTTCCTGGGCCATATCGGTATCGCGGATGCGGCTTTCGGCGGCCTGCATGTTTTCGTACCCGACGAGGATGCCCTTGACGGCAAACTCAAGCCTGTTCTGGTACGCACCGAGGTCAGCACGCTGCTTGGAGATCTTCATCAGGGCCTGGTCAACCGTTCCGATGGTGCGGTTGGCATCATTGGGGGTTGAGAGGGAGATGAAAGAGTTGGTTGAGAGACTGCGGACACCAAGACCGCGGGTCGTCATTGTTCCGATGTAGACACGCTCACGCTGGTCCATATTGGCACCAATGTGGAACCACATGCTGGCACCGACAAACTGGCCCTGGGTGTCATTCCCGAAACGGCCGGTGATCAGGTTCATGCCGTTAAACTGGGCATGGCTGGCAATCCGGTCGACTTCGTCGATCAGCTGCGAGACCTCGACCTGGATCATCATGCGGTCTTCGGGTGAATAGACACCGTTGGCTGCCTGCACGGCCAGCTCGCGAACGCGCTGCATGACATCCTGGCTCTGCTGGAGATAGCCTTCAGCTGTCTGGATCAGCGAGATGCCGTCCTCGGCGTTTTTCGCTGCACGCGAAAGGCCACGAATCTGACTGCGCATCTTTTCTGAAACGGCCAGGCCGGAAGCATCATCGCCGGCGCGGTTGATCCGCATGCCCGAGGAGAGCTTCTCGATGTTCTTGTCCGCATTCATGCTGTTCATCTTGACGCTGCGGTTGGCAAAAATACTGCTGATGTTGTGGTTGATGATCATGTTTCACTCCTCCGTGAATGTTCTCACCAGGCCTCCCTGCCTGGATGTGAGAGTACTGCATATGCTCAGCCGGCCTGTGCTCAAAAAGCCGCCTGATCGTCTGGGCCCCTCCTCCTCATTAAAAATTTTCCCGATACTGCTCAAGTTTTTTTGAAATCATCCGACATGTACTGTAGAGAGAGGGACTTCACCCACCCCATTTTCATGCCAGATCATCTCCAACCAGATTATCGGCATTCCCCGGAAAAACTTGAGTGCTTTTCGGCCTGTTTTTTTGGCATTTTTACGCCATGAAACCGGCATACTCCATCCTGCTCGTCCTGGTATCTGCGCTGACAACCGCCTGTGCCTCTGGTCCGCACCAGTCTTCATCATGGGGAACAGCGTCCGGCCGGAACAGGGCGCATCTCTCCCGGTCAGGCTCGTGTGCCATGCAATCCTTCAAGCGGGCTGTCAGGATCGACAATACCGGTGAGGCCGACTGGAAGGACCTGATCGACCAGATACATCTCTTTCACCCCAAAACCGCTCTCATGCAATCCGGGACATTCGATCCGGTTTTTTCCGTCATTTTTCTGGTTCTGCCGGACGGCGATGTCCACCAGCGGGCTCTTGTCCGCCTGGGCACGTATCGGCTGCACTTTGGACAGACCAGCCAGCGGGCGGATGATTTCGTCCGCGCGGGCAACCGGTTTGGCGCCTTTCTTCACTATGCAGCTGCCGCCTGTATGACCACCGATGCCCGAAACCGCCAGCTCTGCCTCTCTCTTGCCCGGCAATACTGTGATACATTCACCTCACCCCTCGTCTCTGCGGCAGCCAGCGCCATCATGAGGAATCTGCTCCTCCTCTTCAGGCTCGAGTAATCCGATACTTGATGAATGGTATTCTTTGGGATACCATGTGAGCATACCGAACAAAGGAGCGATACATGCGATCGAAAACGGCATTCGTCCTGTTCAGCCTGTGTATTCTTGTGGCTTTCACCGCCGGCTGCAGCGACAGGGGCACAAAGCCTGACGGCACGGACACACCAGCGGAATTCAAGAATCCCAGGGTGGACAGCACCGGGCTGACGTTTTTCTACGTGCCAGCAGCGGGAACAACCCCGGCAAAGGTGTTCCTGATGGGTTCATTTAATGGATGGACCCCCGACGACGAGGAGATGCAGCTCAAGGCTGGTTCTGACGGCCGCTGGAGCGTCACGGTCAAGATTGATCCCGGCAGGCACGAGTACAAGTTCGTTATTGATGGCAAGCAGCTCCCCGACAAGACATCCAAGGAAGTCGAAAACGACGGGGTGGGCAGCATAAAATCCTACGTCACGGTCAGGTAATTTCAGGCCTACAGCCGGGGCTGCCCCACAAGGGCAGCTCTTTTTTTATGCTGGCGGATCTATCGGAATGCGCATATACTCTTTATCGGGATTGGGGTATCCACTTGCATCGGGAATGGTCACG
>JAKPMW010000342.1 GCA_029548715.1 Spirochaetota bacterium
TCATCATTTCCTGAAACTCGAGCAGGACCTTGTCCTTCTCGTCCGGCTCAACCTTGTCCAGACGGGCAATCTCGAACGTCAACTGCTCGATCTCATCTTCACGCAGATGCTTGAAGATTTCAGCCGAAACATCCGACCCGAGCGTCACCAGAAAGATGGCCGCCTTTTGTCTCCCGGTCAGCTGGCGCTTGTGCCCATGCCCGCCCGGCGTTCCGGCCTGCCTCGAGGCACCGCCACCACCGGACGGCTGTCCACCGCCGCCGCCACCGCCCTTTTTCGCGTCAGCCATACACAAGCCCCCCCGTTCTCATGCCATTAGAATAGTATACCCGATACATTCTGTCCATGGAGTTCATTCCTCCATCAGCCAGGTCCGCAGGAGTGCGGCCACATCCTCGGGCCGCTCACGCGCCATATTGATTGCATTTTCCTGCATCTCGAGGCGGGCCTTCTCCTCAAGTGAAAGCTCGACCTCGACACCCTCCTCCTCAGCGGCACGCAGGGCCTGCTCACGCATCCGCTGCTGCTGGAGAGCCAGTTCTTCCTCGCGAATCCGGCGGCGGCGTGCAATTTCCTTGGCAATTGCACGATACACCAGGGTTCCGACAAACAGGACAAAGAGGGCGGCAACAGCCGCAATCAGTGTCTTGCGGATCCTTTCCTTGCGGCGGATCTCCTCATCCTCAAGATCATGCTCCTTGCGCCGGTCAAACTGGAGATGCTTGACCACAACCTGGTCGCCGCGCCCGGCGTTGAAGGCAATTGCGCTCTTGAGAATATCGTTGATCTTGCGTAATTCGTCATTGGAAACAGGGGTATAGTTTCTCTTGATCGTCCCCTCTTCAGTGACAACCAGTTCCCCGTCCTTGTAGACCTTTTTCCAGATACCGTCAATCCAGGCAGCAACCGCAATCCGCTTGATGGCATAGGGCGCCTTTTTGGTCTGCTCTTCCTTGCGGGAGTATTCGTTGTTTTCGATCGTCTCATTCTTGTTGTAATGCGAAAAGCGGTTGATCTTTTCCTTGAGACCCGGAGGAATGTTGTTTTCGGTGCCGGCTGGGCCTTCGGGAATATAGGTCGGACCCTTGAAATCTTCCTTTGTCTCCTTGGTGGAGGTCGGCGCCTTGAGGACAACCTGCCGTTCGTTGTAGGGGGTCTCGGGATCATCCTCCTGCATCACAATGGGGATAATCTCGTTTTTCTTGACCGTGGTCTGGTCGAAATCAAGCTCGTATTTAATTGTCAGGTCAAAGCGATCTTCGCCGAGAACCGCCTTCAACTGGCTGCGGATCTTGTTTTCAAGCTCGGAACGGAATTTTTCGGCGATCTTGTGTTCCTCACGAGAGCGGACAAGATAGTCGGTCTTTTCGTTTTCAGAGAAATCGGATATGATGTTTCCGCGATTGTCGGTGACAACCACGTTTTCTTCCTTGAGCTTGTCAATCCCATTGACAACAAGGCGAATGATGCCCTTGATCTTCTTCTGGTTGCTGTAGATGTCCGAGTTGGGTGCAGCCACGAGCGTAACAGAAGCCTTCCAGGGCTCATCCGAATTGAGATAGAGCGATCCTTCGGGCATCGAGACTGTCACGGTGGCATCCTCGATATCCTCGAGCATCTTGAGGTGCTTGGTGATCGAGCCAATGATGGCCCGGCGCTTCATGACATTGCGTTCGAAATCCGTTGTGGTCCACTTTTCGGTATCAAACAGCTCCCAGCCCTTGATGTCCGAGGGCAGGAGGTTGTCCTGCCCGAGCCGCATCCTGAGCCGGGCCCCTGTGGTCTCGTCATTGACCAGGACAAAGCGGTCATCCTTCGTCTTGAAGGCTGCACCGTATTCCTGAAGCTTTTTTGTGATTTTCGCGTAATCCTCGGGCGAGAGCGGCCGCTGAAAAAGGTAGCTCTGCTCGGGGCTGCTTGACGAGGAGACCGCCAGAATGATGACAAGGAGCAGAACTCCCGCGACGCCTCCGACAATGATCTTTTGCTTGGCGCCCAGTTTTCCGAAAACGCCCTTCAACTGGGTAATGATCTTCTGTAACATCTCGCCCATATGTTCCCTCCCAAGAATACAGGCACTGCTTTCGCAGCCATTATCCCCCGTTTGCCGCCTGCAGGTCCCCCCGCAGCCGGCAAATCAGGGTTTGTTGTACCGGTTTATCTCAAGTTTGTAATCTCCGAATATGCACGGACAACCCGGTCTGTCACCGCCTTGGCCAGTGAGAGCGCCATCTCGGCCTTCTGGGCCGCAATCATCACGGTATGAATCGAGACACTCTCGGGCTCGACGATCATCTGCTGGGTCACCTTGTCGGACTGGACAAGCAGGTTGTTGACCTTTCCGAACGAGCTGGAAAGAAGGGTGTTGAACGACTGCGCCACCTCATCATCCCCCTGCTTCGACTTTTCGGTGCGGTAATGTTCGGGATGCACTGCCTTCATCAGCACCCGGTTGCCGACAA
>JAKPMW010000343.1 GCA_029548715.1 Spirochaetota bacterium
GTATGGCTCCAGTTTTATCAGCACATCAGCTATTGTCGGGTTTGGAGGTATTGCTTCACAATTTGGCATGAGCATGCTCTGGCTGACATTTTTTAACATCATGGTAGGAATTTTTGTCGCTTTTGTCTTTATTGGCAAGCGTGTCAGGCGTATTGGTCACGCTCTTGATGCCCACACCTTTCCCGAATTGATCGGGAGGCGGTTCAATTCTATCGGGATGCAACGCTGGGCCGGCATCCTGATTTTTGTCTTCATGCCGGTATATGCGGCGGCTGTTTTGATTGGCGGCGCAGCCTTTATGAAGGTCACGTTTGGCATCGGGTTCGATGCAGCGTTGTTTATTTTTGCCATTGTTGTGGCAGCCTATGTGATTGCCGGAGGCCTCAAAGGCGTGCTGTACACCGATGCCATGCAGGGGCTTCTCATGCTGGTAGGCGCCATATTCCTGATTGTCAGTACGTATGTGGTGGTTAGTTCCAGTGGAACCAGCCCAACCGGAAAAGCCTTGCAGGGTCTTGTTGACACAGGAAATTCCAGATCGGTGCATGCCTTGCTGGGGGACACCTATTCTGCGATCAAGACGAGAAATGCATCACCTGAAGCACGTACCACCTGGCTGCAAACGTCGTTTTCCAACGAGCTGGGTCTTGTATTGAACGCCGAGCGGATACAAAAACTGGATAGCATAGCCAAAGGACTGATCAAGGATCCCGAGAGGGAGAAGAAATTTCTTGCTGCCGCTGGAGCGATTGTTCCTCAGCTGGGAACCAATGTTGCGCTGTCTGCTCGGGCGGTCAAGCGTCTTGTAACCTCTGCAATTGAAGCGGCGGACATCAAGCGATCCGAGTCACTTGGGTTTGAGGGATGGGACAAGACACCAAAAGGTGGTTCCCCAGCCTGGTGGCTGATTTTTTCGACTTTCGTACTGGGTGTAGGGATTGGTGTTTTGGCTCAGCCCCAGCTCATTGTTCGCTTCATGACAGTCAAGAGCGACAAGGATTTGAATCGCGGGGTTGGGATTGGAGGACTCTTTATTCTGGTGATGACCGGTGGGAGCTTCGTTGTAGGTGCACTCTCAAACGTATATTTTTCGGGTGCGCCGGAGTTCGGTACCAGTGCCATTGCAGCCGCGATGGGTAACCCGGATGATGTAATCCCCCTGTTTATAAACTCCTCCATGCCAAAGTGGTTTGTCACTCTCTTTATGCTGACGCTGCTTGCGGCTGCAATGTCAACGCTGAGTTCACAATTCCATGCGCTGGGAACCGCCTTCTCCCGCGATATTCTGCGCCTTGGGATCGGGAAAAAAGAGGTTGAGACCAAAACCATTTTCTGGACCAAAATCGGAATAGTTGCGGGGCTGGTCGTGACCGTGATATTGGGGTATTCCTTGGGAGAGGGAGTGATTGCTCGTGGAACCTCCATATTTTTTGGGCTTGCTGCCGCCTCATTCCTGCCATTGTTTGTCGGGGGACTGTACTCGAAACGCGTAACCCGAACGGGTGCAATTCTGTCATTTGGTGTGGGTACGGCTTCGTCTCTGATCTGGATGCTGTTTTTCAATCTTACTCCTGCCAACGCGCTTGGACTGTGCAAGGCCATCTTTGGCAAGCCGGCACTGACAATGACTTTGAACGAGCAGGGTGCGCTTGTTCCGACGACCTGGGCTTTTGTGGATGCCTTGGTTATTGCTTTACCGCTCTCTGTGCTTGCGCTGGTTGTCGGGAGTGCTCTGAGCCAGGATGAGCGCAAAGATCTGCCGAAGATCTGAACGGACTCAACTGGGTTTTGAGATGCTGCTGTATGGAGGCGGCCACCCCTGAAGGAGGGGTGGCCGTTGTCGTATCGGGGCGAATGACGCCGGGCTGACACCAGTTTCGTTGCCTGTTGATACCATGGAGCGTGACGCTGTTCAAAAAAAGACTGCAGAAACATGGAACCCCATTAGTTTGTCGGCACTTCTATTGAAAAAGGGTTTACAGGGAGGTGTGGCATGAATCTGGATGCAGCAGAGCATACTCGAATTCAGGAATCCGGACGATACAGGTTCCATTGTCGAATGGACAAGAATACGCACAACTGGTATGCAAGCCATCACTTGAAGATGAGCAGAGCGTGTCGTGATGCCATTGTCGCCTTTGCAAAGGGAGTCCGAGGCGGGCGGATTAATACAGAGATGCGAAGCAGATTTCTGAAGCGTGATGACAGGACAGACAAGGTCGAGAGGATCATTACTATCACAGGGTACGACAAGGAGTGGTTGCTCAAGATGTCATTCATGCTTTGCATCAGTCAGGCGGAGATTTTGCGCATGGCGCTGGACTGGTGGATGGCGGTAATGGATCCATCCGGAAAAACAGAGATAAAAGGTGGTGACTGGGAAGCATGGCACTATGGAGTCATTCAGTACAGACAAACAGAAGTCCAATTCAGCCTCTGGTCCAAGGACAGGGTGATTCTGTTTCATTTTCCAACCAGGGAAGAGGCAGAAATCGCTGTGAAGGTCTCCTCTTGCGCATAGCAGGAACCACTGGTTGAACGAGCGTGCTTTTCTATTTCGAGCAGCAAACAGCAGCATGGGCAATCCGACCTGTCGGCCTGTCTTGGCGGGGATGCAATGATTTCAGTGTTTGCTGTAGGACTGGTGTGATACTCAGGAGTATCTTCTCAGGGAGAGGTGTAGTATGGAATCCATCCGTGAGATTTTCCGCATTGGGGCCGGTCCGTCATCAAGTCACACTATGGGGCCCAAGCGGGCTGCCGAGCTGTTTCGTGAGCGATACCATAGTGCGCGTGCCTTCCGGGTCACCCTCTACGGCAGTCTGGCCGCAACGGGAAAGGGCCACTTGACGGACGTGGCGATCACTCAGGCACTGGCTCCGGTTCAGAGTGAGATCGTATGGAAACCGGAGGAGATTCTTCCCGAGCATCCCAACGGGATGCAGTTTGAAGCGCTGGATGAAAGCGGCCAGCGCGAGGGTGACGCATGGGTGGTCTTCAGTATTGGCGGTGGTGCCTTGCGCATACCGGGGGAGGTTCGGGAGACCAGGGAAGTGTACCCCCATCATACCCTGGCAGACATCATTCGCTGGTGCGAGGATGCCGGCCTTCCTCTCTGGCGCTACGTGCGGGAATACGAGTCCCGCGAAGTGTGGGAGTATCTTGGCGAGGTATGGTCTGTCATGCAGCGGGCCCTGCATCGCGGGATCAAGGCCGAGGGACAACTTCCCGGAGGATTGCGGCTCGAGCGGCGGGCGCGGACGTTTTATCTCAAGGCCAAGCGCAGTGGCCCGCTCTTTCAGCGAAACGGAATTTTGGCAGCCTATGCCCTGGCTGTGTCTGAAGAAAACGCATCCGGTGGTGAAATCGTGACGGCACCGACCTGTGGCTCGTCTGGTGTTGTGCCCGCAGTTCTCTCATTTCTCTGTGACTACGCCGAGGCCCAGGATGATGACATCATCAAGGCACTGGCGACTGCGGGCCTGATCGGGGCACTGGTCAAGACGAACGCATCCATTTCAGGGGCGCAGGTCGGGTGTCAGGGT
>JAKPMW010000354.1 GCA_029548715.1 Spirochaetota bacterium
GACCAGGGAAGACGAGACTGTCCCGACACCCTGCGCGGCTTCGAGGATCTCGCGATACGGGAGATCAAGCGTCAGGCCGGCGTGATAGAGGCCAAGCGCCGAGATGCGACGCAGGGCGGCAGCCATAATGTCCCTGAATGAAGGTTGTCGTGTGATCTTGCGCCGCACCTGGATGCGCAATGGGTGAGGAGCGAGAGCACCAGCGAAGTGCCCCCATCCTGTGGCTCCGCCCCGGTCATGAAGTCAGCCAGCTTCCCGGCAGTGATGGAAGGTTCGGGCATTCCCGGCTGCCAGACCTGACGCTCTTTGCCGCTAATGACGATCTTGGCAATCGTAAAGCGGGCTTGTCTTTGGCCAATCCCGTCGTCGGCCAGTTCGCGCATCGCACTGGCAAAGAGCGCGGCATAGCGGACCGCTTCGCCAAAGAGCAGGACGCCAAAGCAGAGTTCGTTTCCGGTCCGCGCACCCGGCACGAGAACAAACGGGTGCGGGGCGCGGTCGTGTGCCTCGAAGAGACGGCCCTCGAGCGCGACCGGTGTTTCGAAAAGATAGGAATAGAGGCACTCGGCGCGCCGCGGACAGGCTGCACAATCCGCCAGGGACATTGTACAGCACAGACGCCGTACGGCGTACCCGAGTGCCCCCCGAATGGTAAACAAGGGCCAATCCATGGACATGAGCGCTACTTCAAAAACAAGCCGAAAGTCCAGCCGCAGCACCGGCATGACACCCAGTTGTCCAAGTTGTGCTGCCCGCTCTTCCATCAGTCCCGCCCTAAAGATGCTTGCGCATGATCGTATCATACCAAGTTGGATTTGCCTACTTCTTTTTTCTGTATTTATAATCGCGGAAATATCCGGCTACCAGATCAGGCTCTGACCGCTCTCTTCCCGTAAGCGATCCTCAAGATTGCCCACAGACGTCCTGCCGCCAAACTCGGAAATGATTTTGTCATCATAGTCATCCGCTATGACAGCCACGCTTCGCAAGGCAAACAAAAATTCATCACAGTCCATGTGGATCCCACCCAGGAGCTTGTGTCTGAAGATGATCAGATTGTCCTCGATGCAAAAAGCGCCGAAATGGATCGCATTGTTGAGCTGAAGAAGTTTACGGAAAAGCTTTTCATCCATTCTGGCACCATTTACAACAACTGAAAACACATGAACGCATTCCTCGCCACTGCTCAGGACTTCAGTTTCAACATAGACAATGGCGCTTCCATTGAACAGATAGATCATCCCGTCATCCGTGATACTGTACTCAAGCCCACTTTCTTCCAGGTACTTTTTGATTCTGTTGATTGATTCTGTCGCAACTTTTTTCCGTGGCATACAAGCCCCCTGCATTTTTGTCCCGGAACGATTCCGGCTGGGGGATGATACGTTGACCGGAGCGGCAACATTGCACCAATTATTTTTCTTTTTTGAAACGGGACGCCTGAGCGGCACGTACAATACGGTGCAGGGCAGACAGCGGCTTGCCTGAATTGCTTGACCGGAATGACGTCGAGTTTGCCCGGAATATTTTTTTCAAATATCATTTTGCAATCTGTAGCATTGTGTATGCTGATGTATCTGGCCAACCAGACCGAAGGAGCATTTCATGAAACGTGCCTGCATCTCCCTTGCCATCGTACTCTGCCTCATTCCCGGCATGCTGCTTCACGCCAAGTCTTCAAATCCCATCGTTTCGGTTTTCGAGTCGATCGTCGATTTTTTCGGAGACAACATCAAAAAATCGGCCCAGTCCATTGAGAACATGTTTTCCATCAACTGTGTCGTGGCTTTTGACGTCTCCGGTTCGATGCAGGCCTACTTCCAGAACGTCAAGCAAAACGCCGAAGAGTTTGTCCAGATTTTTACCGAACGCGACAACCTGATCTTCGCCACCTTCCATGAAACGGTGGACATCCTGCACAATGGTCCGGCGACACGGCACAGCATGAGCATTTTGCGAACCAAGATCGCCCAAAGCCAGCCATTCGGAGCCTGGACGGATATCGAGCAGGCCGTCAATTCTGCCAAAACATTGTTGTCCGGTATGGAAAAAGAGTATCCCGGCCGTCTGCCGATCCTGGTCTTTGTCAGTGACGGCATCGATGATCCAAATCCCGCGACAAGGAGACTGGAGAAACGGAATCTCGGCAGCTATGCGCGGAGCATGGCGTTCGGAAAAGGTTGGCAGGTCTATGATATCGGTGACGGGAATTTCGGCCAGGGGCTGACCAACGATGCACAGCGGGCCCGGGCCATTTCGGATCTCGATGTCAGCTCGAGCATCAATACCCGCATCACCGTCTCGTACATCCTGCACATTGTCCTGTTGATCCTGTTCATCATCCTGCTTGTGATCCTCTTCAGGCTGGCCCGAAAAAAGTACCCCCGGGCCGCCAGAATCGGCCTTATTCTTTCGATTGTGCTCTGCGGCCTCTTCTTGCATCATGTTCTTGGAATCATCCAGTGGGTGGCCGCCGTCATCATCAGCATCTTTTGAAAGGACCATGAATGAAACATCCCGGGGCCAACGAGCTTTTTGTCTGGCTTGAATCCAACGGACTCTCATCGGCCCTGGCAAATGCCAGGATGGCGTATCAAAAGACCGGCGACTCCGAGACAGCACTCGATGCCCTCCTGGTCAGCCTTGATCCATCCCTCGAAACCGGGATCCAGAAACGCATTGTCCGGCGGTATGCCAAAAAAAAACGGTCCAGGGATTCCATGACTCCAGCCAACCCGGACCGGGCTCAACACCTTGAAGTCGAGTATCTTGACCGGCCCGAGCCCGTCACCTCCGCACGCTCCGAACCTGCCACTATCCCCGTGGACGAATCAGTCCTTCCCGAAATGCCCCGGACTGCAGGCAAAACACGTTCCTGGTTGCGTCGCTTGGTCATCGAGGGAGTCGGCTCCCTGGTCATTCTGGCGACCACGATGTCGATATTCGGGTCCATGACCCACGGCAATTCAGCGATCTCGCTCATCGCCGGACTGGCGATCACGGGACTCTGCTGGGGGGCCGTCCTCAGGGAGTAGTGTCGCCCGACAGGGCCTCCCGGATCTCGATCCAGGGTCTGAAGATGGCCAGGATTCCCAGCAGTGTCAGGCTGACCGGCCAGAATACAAATGCCAATATTCCCAAGCCGAGGGCCAGAAACGGATTGCTCTCGCGCAGACTCTCGAGAATCCGGTTGAGTGTTGAAATCGCAAGACCGATTGTCAGGATAATAAAACCGGCAGTAGCCAGAATTGCCAGGCCGGTGCTTTTTGAGGCAATCCCGTAGATTCCGAGCGCAAGGAGTCCCGGTTCGAGGAGGGCCAGCAGAATCCAGACTGGAAGCTGTCTCCGTTGTTCGTCACGTCTGAACTGCTCACGCAGCACCAGGGTCCGATGAAAAATCTCCCTGCCGTCAAGAAGGACCCTGACCTCGGGATCCGTATTCTGGCCGGCCAAGGCATGACTGGCCTCCGCGGTCCAGCCGGAAAAAACCTCCTGTCCGTCCTGCAGGATGCTGACCAATCCCGGAATCCCGTTGGATGATGTCACTTCGATCACAGTCCGGTGGACCCTGACAGTGGCTTGCGGAGCCGCAAGGCTGAGGCTGCAGCGTACCTCGATCGGGTCCAGTCCCGCCGCCAGAAGCCGCAGGGGAAAAACCGGGCTATCCGGATTAAAGCGCCCGGATCGCGAAGTCTCCCTGGCCCTCTCCTTGATTATCGCGACAAAGTCTGTTCCCCGTAAAAAAGAAACAACAAGTTGATCGCCATCAATCCGGCACGAACCATCCATGTCATGGGCCACGGCTTTGAAATCATGGATTGGTTCGGTACTGACATGGGGCACTATCGGAACACGCAGAACCACTGCATCCGACCGGTCTTTGATACGGTCAACCGCCCCGCAATCGATGACTGCATTGGACCTGCATTTGATCGAGATAATCCGGTACCCGACATGCAGACTGACCGTGCTGCCGTTGACAACCAGGCTGATTTTGATGATGCCGGTCGAGCCTGACGCGAGCACAAGCGGTAGCCCGTATTCACGCCGTCCGGAATGCAAAAAGATACCCGGGCTGTCAAGACAGACCGGTGGCGTGCCGTCCTTCCCCCTGTAGCGCACGACAAGTCTGGCCTCGACATCGTGATCATCGGGCACAATCAGCGTTCCGAGATCGGCCATCCCGTCCGCAAAGACCACTGTCTTGTTCCTGTACGCAAGACTGTATTCCAGGGGGGCAGTTTGCACGGAGACATCCGGCACGGCGAGACGGCGCAGGAGTTCATCGGCCAGAAATCCGGCCGCAGCCTGCTTCTGCTTTTCGTCCATCTGCGCAGTGCCCGACAGACAGGCCTGCGTCATCCGAGCAAGATCGGGATATCCTGCCTGTTCAAGCCAGACAACCAATTCATCCAGTACCTGTTTGGCCATTGTCCCGCCCGGCTTTCATTTATTCGTCAAACAACCCGCGCAAAAATTCTGACCGGTTGTTTTTGATGTATTCGACAACCTCTTCTTTGGTTGTGTACTTGCCCAAAAATGCGGGTTTGCCCTCGAGAACGTAGATGGCCCGATAGACACGGCGCTCCGGAATCTGCTCGCTTTCGACAGCATCCCTCAGCCTTGTCCCGAACGGAAAGAGATCAGGATGTTTTTTTGAAACAGCATTGATCCAGTTGCCGATTTCGTCGCGCACCAGATACTTGTCGGCTTCTTCGGGATGGGCCCGCATGACCGCGGCCATCTGGCGGAGTGTCCGGACCTCCTGCCGCCCGAAAGGAAAGGGCGGGCTGACCTCGAGATCGACAAGATCGACCTCTTGCATGGAAGTGCCCGTCTCGGGCCGGGAAACATGCCCGCCTTCCACCCAGGAGAGCATCTCTTCGCAGCCATATCTGCGCGAGACTTCCTTGACAAGGAGTCCATTGACAAGGTTGCGAAAATCCTGGTCGAACTTTTCCGGAACCGGAATCACCTCGCTGCAGATCATCCGGTTGACATCCTCCAGACTCATGTTTTCGAAGGGATGCCGTCCGCAGGCCATTTCAAGCAGGCTGATCCCGGCACTGAAATAATCCGACGCCTCTTCATATTTCCGTGAACTGACGAGTTCGGGAGCCGAGTAGAGATGGGTCATGCGAACAGTCGTCCGTCTCGAACGCTGTTCCTCGATGGCTGCGATCCCGAAATCGGCGAGAACAGGGCTCGTCTGCTGCTTGTCCATCCAGAAGATATTGGAGGGTTTGACATCCTTGTGCCAGCAATGGTTTTGGTGCAGGTGTTGCAGCCCCTCAGCCAGAACCTTGACTACAAGACGCAATTTCTTGATCGGCCAGCCCTTCCCGTCACGTCCGCAGGCATCAGCCAATGTGCCCCCGAGGCAGAGTGGCTGCACCTCGTAGACAACATCCCCAATCATCCCGCAATCCAGAATCGGGAGGAGTGATGCATGCCGGATCTTCTGCAGTTTCCGGAGAATGGCAAGCGTCTGGGGTCCAGAATTTCTGTCATATATTTTTATGACGACCTTTTCACCCTTGGCGTCCTTGCCGGCATAGAGGGTGGATTGCCCGCTTGACTGGACACCCTCGATCTCGTCCTCGAGGGCTTTTTCGATCCGGATGCCGTCACCAATGGTCTGGCCGCGATAGTCAAGAATCGTTTCCTTTTTGGCTCGAAGGACCTTGGTCTCACGGAGATCTCCCTTGATGACTCTGGTCTTCCGCTGATCATTGTTTTCCATGGCAGCCCTGCCCTTCCTCCGGTCCGAGTTGCAAATTCTCGATCCACCGATCAATGATACTACGATCTTGCTTTCGAAAGTATTGCGCAATACAATGGTGGTTCATTTCGTACCATCCTCAAACACGTTCAGGGGGGAAGATTCATGAGCGGGATCAAGATCAATACAACCGAGGTCTCGGCGGTCTACCGCAATCTCTGCAACAACGCCCGCCTCGAACGGACCCTGGACATGATCCTGTCGATGCTTGACAAACGTCTCGAGACACTGAAAAACCGTGACTGCATCGGGATCGCCGGGCTCGAAGAGACAATCAAAGCACTCCGTACCCGGCGACGGAACTGTGCCTCGGCGCAATCGATTCTGGCGGGCCTCGGAATCGGAAAAAACATGCAGACATCGGTAGCCAATCTCTCCCGATCCGGACTTGCCTACCTGAACACGACCCGCCCCATCCAGAAGGCCATCAATGTCAGCAATGCCGGATTTGAATCATTGACTGAAGCAGCACGCACACTGCAAAGCAGACTGGATGCCTTACTCCATCTCTCCGACGACATCGACGGTCTGTGTGACCGCATCAACGCCCTGCGCATGGCCATCTCCGCATCCAGGTCATCGGCACAAACCACAATAGAAAAATGGAAAAGCATCCCGGGGAGTGAGCGTTGTCTTCGGGATCATGACCGAAGACTGACGGAGATCACAGCCGGTTTCGACTCGATATTCCCGGGGAAAAAACCGGATGCCGATTCGGCACAGAGTATTGTCGAAAAGGCCGCTGAAAAAATCCGCGCGGCCGAAATCGCGCACGCAGCCGCTGTCTCCCACTATGATGACACCCTGCGTTCTCTCTCTCTTATGCAATCCATCGCGGCCGGGGCGCGCAAGGACGCACCATCCGTACAGGCACCATCCGCTCCGGTCAAGCCGGCACCGGAACACAATGATGCGCTCGATACGATTGCCCGAATCAACAGCGAAGCTGAAGCGCTGCTCAAAGAAAGCGACACATCCCCGGATCCGATCCTATCCGGTCTCTTCGAGCAAATCCAAAGAGTGTATAGCGAACGGCTGGAGAGTCCGGAGTACGTGTGTACGACCATCCGGACATACCTCGACCAGATGCGTGACTACAGTATCAAGACCTTTGCCTGGCAAAAGGAGCTGCGCGAACGGGTCCGCGGGATTTCGGCTCGACTGAGCATCCTCCTTGATGGAGAAATCCGACCCGCGGATGAACTCGAAACCCGGATCCGGGCACTGCTCGTGCGTCTTGACACACTGGCTGGTTCGGACAGGCTCCAGGCTGAGGAGGTTGATATTTGCGAGACCGAGGCGAGCCAGCTCTCTGCCCGTGCCGAGGCCGATGAAGAACAGCTTTATCTCCAATTGACCCTGATCGCAAAATACGACACCTTGATGCTTGAGCAGGGATACGAACCGGACGATGAGGCACAGATGCCCTGCATCCAGCCCGACACGATCGCACGTCTGCGGTACAGGATCAGCGAACATGCCTGGGTGGTTGTCCATGTCTCGCCCAGTCTCAAAACAAGCTGGTACGTCGAATACGAGGCTCCGCCCGGCACAACATCCGTGAATGATCTTTCGGATGAAGACCATGACGAGCTGGTCGATGCAATGCAGGATTGGGAACAGTCGTACCACAAAATGGTCCAGCAACTTGAAGAGGATGGCATTCACGTGCAGATCAACAGACTGGACAGCCAAAAAATCGACGAATACACATTCATAGAACGACAGACAACCGGAGAGAGACGCAGGACTTCCGGACACGGCAGCCGGCTGCAACGGCTCAAAGAGTGAGGTGAGTATATGAAACGAGATGAAGTTTTCCCGCGTTGGGCCCGCGAGCTCGAACGCTACCTTCCGGTCAAGTCGTTGTACTTTTTGCATGCAAACATACACGACCGCTACCCATGGCCCTTCCGGACAACCACGGTCTCGATACCGGGACTGCAACAGTCTCCCCGGGTCCTCGAATGGTTTCAAAAAAACTCCGGGAGATTTACTGTCGAGGGCGAATCAGTCACAGCCCGTGAATTCCTCTACAGTGCCGAGCGGGAACACCTGATCGCCCTGGCCAACGAGACAATGCCCATCATCAAGGGAATCGAAAAACTGTACAGCGAAAGCCGTGATTTCGGGGATATTGCCACGCCGGCCGGAATCAACTGGAGCACACGCACCCTCTCCGACTGGCTCAACGATTTTTTGCTCCTCCAGGGCTACTCGGTCATTTCACTCTACGACATTGTCGACGGATTTGTCTTTCCCGACAGCAATCCCGAAATGAAAAGCAATTTCGACAAACTGGCCCAGGCCAGGGAAAGCAGGATCGACACCCAGGCGGAAGCACGCGGACAGGCCGCGCGGAGTGACGAGCAAGGTCCACGGAACAGCCAGGGGAGACAAAAAACTCAACCAGCCCAGGATATCCACAGGATCAGGACCGCACTCGCCAATACGGACATCGCAACCGCCGTGGTCATCCGCTACTTCTCGCGTACCATCACGTCACCGACGACACCCGGTGCCGATGAAAACAGGCTCTTTGTCAGCATCATGAAGGCAGCCGACGAGGCTGGCGCTGTCTGGGTCAACAACACCCTGCGGAGGAACATCCTGATCCTGGTCTGTGACCGGATCAACGACCTGCCTCCCTGGCTCTATCTGGGGAATCCGATGGCCAAGCAATTGCAGATCGACCTCCCCGACCAGTACTGGCGCAGGCTCTTCTTCTCAACCAACCGGACCCGCTTCCATACCGACGAAGCGCTGTCTGATGAAGCGGCTCTGGCGGATGCCGAGCGGGTCTTTTGCGACATGACCTCGGGCATGACAACGACGGACATGCACAACATCCGCTCAATTTCGCGCAACGAACAGGTTTCCATCCGCATGATGCGCAACATCATCGAACGCTATAAATTCGGTATCATCGAATCGGAGTGGGACAAGATCGAACACAGCAAACTCGAACAAGCCCAGACCCACCTCGAACGCCGCGTCCGCGGCCAACCGGTTGCCGTCCAGCATGTCCTCGACATCATCAAACGCTCCGCAACCGGACTTTCGGGAATCCAGCAGTCGGCGTACTCCAACAGACCGCGCGGAGTCCTCTTTTTTGCCGGGCCGACCGGAGTGGGAAAAACCGAGATGGCCAAAGCGATCGCCGAACTCCTCTTCGGTGACGACAAGCGCTGCATCCGCTTCGACATGAGCGAATACGCCGCCGAGCATGCCGATCAACGACTCCTCGGCGCGCCACCGGGATATGTCGGCTATGAAGAGGGGGGCCAACTGACCAATGCGGTCCGCAGCTCACCCTTTTCGGTCCTGCTTTTTGACGAGATCGAAAAAGCCCACGAGCGGATTCTTGACAAGTTCCTGCAGATCATCGATGACGGCCGACTGACCGACGGACGAGGTGAAACTGTCTACTTCAGTGAAAGCATCATCATCTTTACATCCAACCTGGGTGTCATGATCCGGGACGACGCCGGGCATCGTGTTCCCAACACCGATCCCGACATGGACTATGACCAACTCAGCGAGCGGATCCGTGATGCGATCCACACCTTCTTCTCGGTCGAGATCAACAGGCCGGAGCTCTACAACCGCTTCGGTGAAAACTTTGTGGTCTTTGACTATATCCGCGAAGGGATTGTCGGCCAGATCGTCGACAAGATTCTAGATACCTTTGTCAGCCGGCTCGAGCGGGACAAAAAGATCAGCACAATCTTTTCACCCGCGGTCCGCGAATTTTTGACTGCGAAGGGAATGGAGAACCGTGACAACGGCGGCCGGGGGATCGGGAACATCATCGAACGCTACCTCGTCAATCCCTTCGCCCGTCATCTGTTTGACAACAGGATCAACGGCCCGGCAGAAATCACAGTAACACGGATTGACGACAGCAATCCCAAAAAAATCGTCCTCGAGGTCGCGACCCGATGAGCCGGATGCTGAGAATTGCCTCCCTGCACGCACCCGTGCATGTTCTCGGTCCGGGACAGAGACTCGGCCTCTGGGTCCAGGGTTGCGCACGATCCTGCCCGGGTTGCATCGCCCCCGAAATGCAACCGGATACTGGTGGTACTCTCTGGCCGGTCCCGCTTCTGGCGCGAGAGATTGTCATGCATGTCGACGAGCTCCGACTCGATGGCATGACCATTTCGGGTGGAGAACCTCTTGCGCAGTCCGCCGGACTACGGGAGCTTGTCACCCTTGTGCGACAGACTCACCCGGAGCTTGATACCCTGGTCTATACCGGCTACAGCCTGTTGGATATGCCTGCTACCTCCGGTATGGCTGTTTTTGGGGAACCGCGCATCTTCCTCCGGGTGACCGACTGGATCGACACACTGATCGATGGCGAATATCAGGCCGGAGACGTGACGGACCTGGCCCTGCGTGGTTCCCGCAACCAGACAATCCACCGCCTGACGCCACTTGGCCACAAGCGTTTTCCGTCAAACCTGGATGACATGCCGCAGAGTGGTGAACTCGAGAGTTTCATGGAACCTGACGGCATATTTGTAGCCGGGATACCCGTGCAGACCGCAAGTATATCAAGCACTGGCAAACGAAAAGGAGTTGATCATGGCCGAACGACTGTGTCCACGCTGTAAAAAAACATACAGTGCGCGCGAAGATGTCTGCCCGAATTGTGACTGCGATCTTGTCCCGGTCAAGTCATCGGGACAGGAAACACAACCGCCCGCAACGCCCATCGCTGTTGCGACTCCTCATCCTCAGGAGCAAGGACCTTCCGGCAGACCGGCAAACGGGAAGGAGACCACCGTCAGCCTGGGCCGCCTGTGCAGCAAAACCAGCTCGTTCGAAATC
>JAKPMW010000358.1 GCA_029548715.1 Spirochaetota bacterium
GACGGTCAGGCTGACGGTCAGGCTGCCGGCATGTCCCGCCGCAGGCATAGTCCTGTTTGGCCGGCCCGACATGTGTTGCGTAAAGGGTCTGTTCAGTTGGCGCCATTTTTGGATCGGCGGGTATCCTGTCTCCCGCACGCGGATGGGACACGCCCGAGCAATCCACGTCGCTGGCCAGTCGTTCGCCTGAAAAAATTTCGCAAGAACCGGCGACGCATGCTTGGCCTGAAGACTGTTCCCCAAAACAATCTGTGTCTTCAACCAGCGCAGCCAGCGGAATCCTCCAGCGGGTTCGGGCCCTGAGTGCCTCGAGGGCGCCCTTGTACGACCCGCCTTCAAGATGGCGCGAGGCCGTCACGACCACAAGCTGCGAAAGCCGCATCAAGAGCCGGTTGCGCAGCATGGCCCGCGCCGGACTGAAGGGCTCGTCATTTCCGTACAACGAAAGAAACAGGGCCCGGCCCGAGGCGATCTGTTGGCAAGCCACGTCCTGCCCGATCTCGCGGACGAGAGACCCCGCCGGGCAACCGATGATCCAGCCACCCGCCTCCCAGGCGGCCCGCAGCGCCAGCGTATCCACCCCACGGGCACAGCCGGAGACAAGGCCCAAGCCCTGCCGGGCGATCGTCCGCCCGAGCGTCACCGCCCGCTCCACAACCGCCTCATCCGGATTGCGCACACCGGTCATGGCCACCGCGGCCCGGCCGAGGAGCTCGAGATTCCCGGCATACCAGAGATCCGGCCCACTCCCCTTGCGGGTCACAAGCCAGGGCGGATACAGGGCATCCTTGCATACAATCTGTCCAACCGTATTCATCACAGCCTCAGCATGAATATACGCTCAGGCGTGCGGGATTACACACACAATGAAGACAGGAACCTGAACAGGCCTGGACCAGCCCGGTTCAGAGCTTCACCGTTCACTAAATAAAAAACCCCGGCGGCGGAAAACCGCTGCCGGGATGACGTAACTATCGTGATTGCTGGTTTAATCGGTATCCTGATTGACCCAGAACTCGGCCCAGACGGGATAGTGATCCGAAAGATTGTCTTCGATCCCGGTTATCGACGGACCCTCACATTGGGAAATATCGTAATACTGGCTAAACTTCAGCACTCCCCAGGTCCCCGTATAATCCTGGGCAGCCGTCTGTGAAAGCTGGATTCTGTCGTAGGTATGCGTGTTCCCGGTAGAGACGGTGGTATCCGTTCCGTTGGGGATAACCGTCGTGTAACTTGCGGGAGAAAATCCGGCCAGCCAGCCCTGTGCATCACCACCATCACTGTAGTAGGTCCCGTCAGCGTTGAAATCTCCCAGACAGATCACATCAGGATCGCTATGCGTCACGGCCACTTCGGCCATGGCCGTCGGAAGATAGGAAATCTCGGTCGTCGCACTGGTCGGGCTGGTATGGATCGTCAACAGCACAAAATCAAATGATTTTGACGGAATCGAGAATTTTGCTGCCAGCGGAGGATACGAAAATGATTTTGTTCCGGAATACAGGGCGTATCCGTCCATGCTGACATGGGCCGTCCGATAGACGAAAGCGTACTGATGTCCCCGGACATACGCATAGTGGGTTCCGCCCAAAAGCTGGTTGATCCGGGCTACATAGGCATCGAGAACCGTCACGCAGGTACTGTCGCTTGGATCCGAATTACTCCCGACTTCCTGAATCGCAATGATCGAAAAATTGGTCGCTATCGATGCCAGCACCGTCATCGTATTGGGCCGCGAAGCCTTTGTTGTCCCGAAAATTTCGATGTTAAACGAACCGATCCTGACCCTGCTGGCAATGTCATACGATCCCAGGGTGGCCGATGCACTCCAGGACGTACTGCTGGCCGACCCACTCGATGAGGCTGCGGATGATGATGAGGCATCCCCCGTCCGCTCAGCCATCCCCGGGTAGATATCGACATAATTGTACGATGCCGAACAGTTAAGCGGGCCCCGTATATAATACGTACCAGCCGTCAACGTTGTTCCGGTCAAATTTCGCGCGCGCAATCCCGTCCCGCTGTCAACCACTTTGGATGTCGTTGAATGATTCCATGATGCTGTCAGCACGATCACTGCCTGCCAGGCCTGTCCCTGAAGCGCGTTTGGCAGAGTACTACCGCTCGCTCCACTCCGGCGATAGACCGCATTTCCCGACGAGAGAACGCTGTACCCGGTGTACGATGTCGCCTCGACGAGGTAGTTGTAGACACAGCCTCCCGTAACAGTCATGCTGACCTTTTCCCCCACCGACGGGAGGTCGCCCGCGGATGTATAAAAATAGATCCCGGCGTCCTTGTCCTGAATCCAGAACTTGCCTGCCGAGTTCACCGCATGCACCACACCCGTCACCACCACAGGCGAGCCAAGGGTAAAAGTCGCCACGCTTGAAGCACTTCCCGTCGGATCAATTGCCGCCCGGAGAGAGGCAATATTTCCCGAAAAATCATACGGCTCGGCGGTTGTCTCTTCCGCTGTACCACCACCAGACGACGCAGCCTGGCTTGATGCGGACGAGGCGGCAGCGGAAGATGACGAAACAGCCGAAGAAACCGATCCGGTGGCACTGGATGGGGAAACGGAAACCCCTGAAGAGCTGCTGCCCGCCGGGGGAACAAGAGGGTCCTCGTCCGAGCAGGCGGAAACGAAGACGAAGCCGGTCAGGGCACAGGCGACAAAGAGGCCGGAAAAAAAGTTGCGCATGAACACTCCATGATATTGATACTCTGATGTAGTGCCATATCACAAACCCACCAATAGGGGAATTCCCCCATTGACTCACTGCCCAACCTCAGTCTTTCATCTTTCCGAGCAGCCGCCCCCAGAGGACATGAAAGGCACCGACCTCATAGGCATGAAAATGGGCCACGTGCTCGAGGATCCGGCGCCAGACGTTTTCCTCCGGCTTGATCCCGGCCCGCACGAGCACCTCCTGCGTGTGCTCCAAAAAAACCCCCAGCTTGACCGGCTCCACCGGCGGAGCATCCACAGGGGGCGCCGCCAGCGTGGCCCGCGAAAGCTCATAGGCATAGACCATGACGGCCTGGGCCAGATTGAGCGAAGGGTAGGCCGCAGCGAGGGGGACCGTTGTCACCACGTGACACAGCGCCAACTGCTCGTTACTGAGCCCGTTTTGTTCGCTACCAAACACGAGGGTGACCCGCATGGCCGGATCGTTCTTTTCTTTGAGGAACAGCGGCAGGTCCCGCGAATCGACGAGTGGTCGCGGGAAGGCCCGGTGGCGGGCCGTCGTCCCAATCACAAGATCAGCGCCCTTGACCGCCTCAGCCAGCGTTGCACAGACGCGTGCCCCGGCAAGAACCTCCTCCGACC
>JAKPMW010000376.1 GCA_029548715.1 Spirochaetota bacterium
GAGTGCCAGATATACCTCGTCCACATCCAGCGTGAGGATGCCCAGGAACTCTACGGATTTCACAGCCGCTTCGAGCGGGGCGTCTTCCGGCGCCTGATGACCGTTTCGGGGATCGGCCCCAAACAGTCCCTGCGGATTTTAAGCGGGCTTGAGGCGGCCGTGCTTGTGCGGGCCATTGCCGGGGGTGATGTGCGTCTTCTCTCCAGTGTTCCCGGCCTGGGCAAAAAGACCGCCGAAAAACTGGTCTTCGAGTTGCAGGACAAGCTGGATGACCTCGCCACGGGTGAGATGGGGCCTGAGGCTGACTCTGTCCCCGGACAGACTGCTGCTCCTGAAAGTTCGGCCGCGGCGGACGCCAATGCGGCCCTGCTTTCGCTCGGCTTTTCCCCGGTGGCGGCCCGGGCCGCGGTTCAGGCTGCCCTCAGGGAGAGCGGCGAGGGCTCATCCGTCCAGGAACTGATTACCAAGGCCCTGCGCCATGTCTGAGTCCGTCAATTTCGAGGACGGGCAAAAGCCCGAGCCCGATCTCGCCCTCCGGCCGCATTCGTTGGGCGAATTTGTCGGACAGGAACAGCTCGTCAGTCACCTCGCCGTCTACGTCGGCGCGGCCCGGGCCCGGGGCGAGGCGCTGGATCACGTCCTGTTTTACGGTCCCCCCGGGCTGGGTAAGACCACCCTCTCGCGCATCATGGCCGAGGAGATGGGCGTCAATATTGTCATGACTACGGCGCCGGCCCTCGAGCGGGCCGGGGACCTGGCCTCGATCCTGACCGGGCTTGAACAGCGGGACGTCCTCTTTATCGACGAGATCCACCGTCTCAGGGCCGCCATCGAAGAGACCCTCTACAGCGCGATGGAGGATTTTGCCATCGATATCGTGATCGGGCAGGGCGCCGGCGCCAGGACGGTCAGGCTTCCCCTTCCACGCTTTACCCTGATCGGGGCGACCACCCGGACCGGGTTGCTCTCGGCACCCTTCATGGCCCGCTTCGGGATCGTCAACCGCCTCGAGTACTACAGTCCGGCCGAGATCGGGCGGATCGTCCGGCGCAACGCGGCCCTCTTGGATCTGGCCGTCAACGATGAGGGGATCGAGGTTCTCTCCTCCCGGGTGCGGGGCACACCGCGGATCTGCAATACCCTGTTGCGCCGCCTGCGGGATTTTCTGCAGGTCAGCGGGCAAAGTGTGATGGATGCTAGCTTTGTGGACGCCACCCTGACGACCCTGGGGATCGACGCCCTCGGGCTGGATGCGATGAACCGGCGCTATCTCGAAGTCCTGATCAGGGATTTCGAGGGCGGGCCTGTCGGGGTTGAGACCCTGGCTGTTTCGGTAGGGGAAGATCGCGAGACCCTGACTGATGTCTACGAGCCGTTTTTGATCCAGCTCGGGATGATCAAGCGCACCCTGCGCGGCCGTGTGGCCCAGCGCCGTGCCTACGAGCATCTTGGCCTGGACTGGCGCGAACCGCTGCAGGGGGATCTCTTGTGATGGAGCCCTGACCTCCCCGCACAAGGGGCTGTCGATCCGCAAGCTGCAGCGCTATCTTTTAATGGGTAGACAACGATCAGGACTGGCTTCGGCCGGCTGATTGGAACACGGCATCCAGGGGAAGGTTCAATGCACACGGTGCTCAAGCGTCAACCTGTTGCGTCAATTTCCGGCAGGCAGGGATGTCTTCATGCTCCAGGGGTTTTTTGATGAACAGCCTCAGCCCGATTCATGTACGGCTCATCCTGCTGGTCGTCCTCATCTCGACGGTCAGCGTTGGATGGTCGGCATCATCCGCTGCCAAACCTCTCGGACCGGCGCCGGGCGAGCTGGTGTTGCACGAGAGCGAGATCGGGCGAAGCAATGATTCGGCCCTCGTCAAGGTCAGCATCGCCCGCAGCGCCGGTACAAACGGGATCGCGCTCAGCTTTGAGGGTGGCGTTTCCCTGATCCTGCCGGCCCGTGGACTTGTGCTGACCAATCTTGCTGCCAGCAATATCATGCTGGGCATTGTCAGCAACAGGTTGAGTGTTTCGGGGACAAGCATGACCTCGGCCACCCTGATTTTGAAACCCCGGGACGGGCTCTTTCGCTGCCAGGGAATCCGCTATCGGGGTGATGTGATTGCGCAGGTGAGCGGGCAGCAGGTCTCTGTCATCAACCGTATCGAAATCGAAGAGTACCTGCGGGGGGTTTTGCCCCACGAGGTCAATCCCGCCTGGCATCCTGAGGCCTTGAAGGCGCAGGCCATTGCTGCCCGGTCCTATGTCCTCTCCCGGGCTTCCGAAAACCGCAGCTTTGCGCACGATGTGGACAATACTGTCAGCTCACAGGTCTACAAGGGGACCTTAGGCGAAAAGCCGTCTACGGACAAGGCCGTTGAGGAGACACGCGGACTGGTGCTGATGCATAACGGGAAAATCGCAGTCGGATTCTTTCATGCCTCCTGCGGGGGGGCGACCGAGGACAGCGGGAATGTCTGGTCAACGACACTGCCCTACCTCAAGGGGAAACACTCTCCCTGGTGTGCGGGAACGCCGCACCATTCATGGGTGGCCTTGATTCCGGCCAGCGAAGCAGCCCAACTTTTGGGATTGACAGGGAGTGTCGCCTCGATTGAGGTGCGCGGCTGGACACCAACCCAGCGTGTGCGGAGCCTCACCGTCCGCTCAGGCACGGGGCAGGTGCGGGTGCTCAGTGGCGCAGATTTCAGGCGCGCGTTGGGGATCAACCGTGTCAAGAGCATGCTCTTTACTCCCCGGGTGCGTGGTCCCTGGGTTCAGCTTGTCGGTAGGGGCTGGGGCCACGGCGTGGGCATGTGCCAGTGGTGTGCCAGCCGGATGGCGCAGCAGGGGATGGAAGCAGCGCAGATCCTCGCGCATTTTTACCACACGGCTGCTATTCTTCCCTGGAGGATCGTGTGGCCGATCAACTGAACATTCCGCCAGGCATGTCGCTGGATGAGTATGACTTCGAGCTGCCCGAGGCGCAGATCGCCGCCTGGCCTGCCGCCGAGCGTGGACGTGACCGGCTCCTGGTTTTGGACAGGGCAAATGGTACCCTGCAGCATCTCGGGTTTTCAGATATTGTATCGCTCCTCCGTGAGGGCGATGTCCTCGTGATGAATGACGTGCGGGTGCGCAAGGCCCGTCTGGCCGCAACAAAGGAGCCGGGTGGTGGCAGGGTGGAAATCCTGCTTTTGGGCGAACGCGATCAATCAGGGTGCGTCTGGGAGTGCCTGCTGCATTCGGCCCGGGCCATGCGGGTTGGCCAGGTTTTGCAGGTCCAAGGCGGTCCGCGGGCCGTTGTGACAGGACGCGAAGAAGAGCGTGCCATTCTCGAGTTTGCAACTCCGCTGACCAATGCTGTACTGGAAGCGATTGGTGACATACCGCTTCCGCCGTACATCATGCGCCAGAGGGAAGGGCTGGGCACAGGCGAAGTCCCCGAAGGGGAACGTGTCCGTCCCGAGAAGGCAAGGCGGAGTCCCCGCAGGGGAATGCCTGATGGCGAGGGGCTGGTCACAGGCGAAGTCCCTGAAGGGGAAAGTGTCCGTCCCGAGAAGGCAAGGCGGAGTCCTCGCAGGGGAATGCCTGATGGCGAGGGAACGGCCCCCCTGGATAGTGAACGCTACCAGACGGTCTATGCCGATCGGGCCCTGGCGGTGGCTGCCCCGACGGCCGGGCTTCATTTTACCGACGAGATCCTGCAGGCCGTCCGCGCCCGCGGAGTCATGACCGAGTTCATTACGCTGGAAGTGGGCTGGGGCACCTTTGCCCCCGTGCGGGTTGACGACATCCGTCAGCACAGGATGCACAGCGAACGTTTCGAGATAGCGGAAGTTGTGGCGCAGCGGCTGATGCAGGCCAAAGCCGAAGGCCGGCGGATCATTGCCGTGGGGACAACGGTTGTGCGTGCCCTTGAGTCCGCGGCAAGGCTTGAAGGGGGATCACCCGTTATCGAAGCTGGAATCCGTTCAACCGATATTTTTATCACACCCGGGTATGCCTTCAAGGCCATCGACGGGATGATCACCAATTTTCATACCCCTAAATCGACCCTGCTGGTATTGGTGTCGGCTTTTGCCGGGCGTGAGGCGATCCGAAGCGCCTACCAAACAGCCGTCCGCGAGGGATACCGCTTTTTCTCTTACGGCGATGCCATGCTGATTCTTTAGAGAGTATCTCCTCCATAAAACAGGCTCTGTGACATCGTCAGGCTGAGATTGTTGACGGGTTTTTGTCCGCTTCGGGATAGAATCAGTCACAAAAGGGCACTGCTGTCACAATCCAACGCACACTGATGCCCGCGAAGCGTCGGTGTTAAACCAATTATCTATCATGCTTTTATGCTGAATTCCGGGAGACTGCCTTTCTGTACAGCCCGAATCCTACCGAGAAATCATATAAAAATGCCATACATGCAAGATTTGACCAGGGGGCGGACGTGTATTGCAAGTAGTGGGAGATGACAAACTGCAGAAGGAGATGCCGTGATGCATGACACCTGGTTGAGAGAGAATCCAAGGCGCAGCGAGAGATGTGAGCGGTTTGTTGTTGCACAGCCGCCAATGGAGTATACTGGAAATGATGAAGTCGAGGTGCGGGTAACCAATGACATGGTTTTCAGGTACCTCTTTGGGCGACCGGGAAGTGAGCGTATCCTCAAGTCGCTCATCAACGCAGTTCGGGTGGATGCCGGTCTTGAACCGGTGGCGGATGTCGAAGTTGTCGATTCTGCGACCCCCGAAGAGTTTCTCGATGGAAAATTTTCCTCGGTTGATGTCAGGGCCAGGGATACCGTGGGGAGGCTGATCAATATCGAGATGCAAACCTGGAGACAGCCCGGTTTTGTCGAGCGCAGTCTCTATGCCTGGGCACGGGCGTATTCGGCACAGGTTGTCAGCGGGCAAAACTGGAAGAGTCTGTCACCGGTCGCTTGCATCAATATTCTGGATTGGATACTCATCAATAGTGATCGGGACAGGGTACACCATTTTTTTGCCCCGCTGCTTGCTTCACAACATGGCGCAACGCGAGGTGACGAAAGTTCACGAATTTTTGGTGAACAGATGGGTATCCACATGATTGAATTGCCAAAACTTGCGCAGGGAAGGCCACAGAGTCGCGCGCTGGCTGCCTGGTGTCAGTTTTTGGCGAACGAGGGCCGGAAGGGCAAGGAGGACATGATGAAGGAAATCATTCACGATAACCCGGATCTGGCGGAGGCTGATGCCCGCTATCAGGAATTTGTTTCGGATGAGGTGCTACGGTATCGTGCATATAGACGGGAGATGGCTGAACGCGACAGGATCAGCTGGATCATGTATACCATTGAGGAAGGATTTGAAAAAGGCAGGCAGAAAGGCTTTGAGGTCGGGGTTGAGCAGGGAATTCAACAGGGGATAGAAAAGGGCATAGAGAAGGGCATAGAGAAGGGGATGCAGCAAGGTTTGGAAAAAGGACGCGAGGCTGGGGAGTGTGAGATGATACGCAGGATGGCGCATTCCGGAATGGATATCAACGAGATCAGCAGAATTGCCGGGAGGGATCCTGCATTTGTCGAAAAAAGTATTCAGGAAGGCTCATAAAGCAGCTCAGCTGATCCATTCAACCGGATATGGCTTTCGTGGAGGGACACGAAGCGGTGTTCCGGCCGGATACCCGAACATCAATCCACCCAGGATGCTTGAATCCTCATCCAGCCCGCAGGCCTGCAAGACCGCTTTCCCCGAGGGTGCGGCGGCTGCAATCATCAAAAAGCCGGCCCAGCAGGATCCGATGCCCAGCCCGGCAAAGGCCAGTTCGAGCGTGGTGCAGGCAATCACTCCGGCGTGCATGGTCTGGGCGGCCGGTCCGGGGTAGTGCGCGATCACAAGGTGGGGGGCCCCCCGCATGACCGGATCGTTTCCCTTGTCCCACGATGCTACCAGGCCTGCGTAGTTTAGCACCAACGAAAGCGGGTTGCCCGAATCCAGCTCGCTGCGCATCCAGGCAACAACTGCTGCTGCGACCGAGTGTACCCGCTCGCTGTTGTGTACGACTGTCCAGCGCAGGGGGCGCAGATTGCCACCGCTCGGGGCGTGCCCCGCAAGCTCAAGGGCCTTTCCGATCACGGCCCGTGGCACTGGCTCTGTCCGATAGCGCCGGATCGAGCGTCGTCCCTGCAGCAGGCTGCGCAGGGCGTGCTCCGCTGGCAGGTCTGCAGAATTGCACGCGATGGCGTCTGCCGCCCGCAGTCCATTCAGCGAGATGCTGCCTGTCGGGCAGAAGGCGAAGCACTGGCCGCATCCGATGCAGCGCTCGGGATATTGCGCGACGATTCCACTCCCGCTTGTCCGGAGAACAGAGGTCGGACAGAGCTGGATGCAGCGCTGGCAACTGCTGCATGTCTTCTGGTCAATCAGCACACTCTTCATCCACACCTCCACAGACATCAGTCAAGGATACTCAGGAAGAAGCCCGGCGGGGATATTTGTATATTTGACGTTGACAAGTATTGCAGCCTGGGGTGTTGCGATATGAGGAGGGGAATGATGAGAGTGGTAAAAATACTGGCCGGACTCTTGCTGTGCATACCGCTGGCCGCAGTGGCAGATGTCAAGCAGACACCGGCGAGCCAGTACCTCTGGAACGGGTATGGTCCCCGCGTCTCCGCCCTCGGATTTACCGGAATTACCATGCTGGGAGATCCCGATGCGAGCGGGGCCAACCCTGCGGTGCTGGGTGATCTGAGGCGCCTGGCCAACGGGCTCTCGGTAACCGGGTTTGGCGCGGATTCACCCCTTTGGTCGGGTTCGCTCGCTGTTCCGACAGATATCGGTGTGCTCTCGGCCCAGCTTCTCTACGGGACATCCTCCCATACCAATGCGGCGCTCGAGACGGCCGGGCTGGCCCTGCGGATTGCCAAGCCGATTACCGAGGATCTCTTCTGGGGCTTCGGGCTCTCCTTTTTGTATGCCGATTATACCGCCGGGCTGGACCGCGGTCTCTGGGCAGACATGGGTATCCTCTGGCGGATTCCGCACAGGGGCCGGGGGATTGGTCTCTTTGATCCTTCCATCGGACTTGTCCTGCGCGGGATGGGGGTCCGTCTCTCCAATCAGGCCGATGACCGCTATCCTCCGCTCGGGCTTGGGCTCGGGTTTTCAGTCACAACGGTTGATATCGGACTCTGGAGCCTGAGGCTGCAGGCGGATACCCTGCTGGCGCTGGATCCGCTCAATCCCGTCCTCAATTTCGGATTCGAAAATACGCTTTTCAACTTCCTGAAGGTCCGCCTGGGGTACATGAGCGGTGATACCCGGCACGGGATGAGCGGACTGGGTTCGATGACCTTCGGACTTGGTCTGGCCGGAAAGATCCGCCTGAGTGACAAGGCCGATCCGACGGATTTTGATCTCTCATGGGCCCTCGTTAATCAGCATTTTCATGGAAAGGCCGAGCGGATGCACAGCTTTGGCCTGACAGTGGCCTGGGGAACCTATGATTCGCAGGCACCCGCTGCCCGGGTCAAGCCTGACTGGGCACAGTTTTCTCCGAACTATGACGGCCGGCAGGATGAGGTCCGCTTTGGCCTGGATATCAGCGACAATACCCTTGTGACTGGCTGGGTGCTGGATGTCCTCGACCAGACAGGCAGGACCAACCGCAGCTTTCGCAGCATTGACCGCTTTGAGCTGCGCAGTCTGACGGTCGAGAAATTTGTCAAGGCGATATTTTCTTCAAAGCAGCAGGTTGATATTCCGCGGCATCTTGCCTGGAATGGACAGGACGACGCGGGCCGGATGGTTGCCGACGGGATCTATACCTGGCGGCTTGTCTCCTGGGATGAAAACAAGAACCGCAGCGAAAAAAAGGGTGCAGTCCGGGTAGATACCCGGATCCCCCAGGTGCGGGCCATTGCCACCAACAGCATCTTTTCGCCCAATGGTGACGGGGCGAAGGAGGCATTCAATTTTGGTTCGGTCCTGATTGCCGCCGAGGCGGACGATGTCCTTGAGGTCAGTGTCCTCTCCTCCGAGGGCAAGTCTGTCCGGACATGGAAGTACAGTGGTGAGTTTCCTGATCTCCATGTCTGGGACGGCAGGACGGATGGAGGGGCGGACGCTCCCGAGGGCGTCTATTCGGTTGTCCTTGATGCCCGCGATGCGGCGGGGAACCGGACACAGGACCGGATTACAACAGTACGCCTCGTCCGGCGCTATGAGACGGTCCAGCTTGCAGCGGCGGCTGAAGCGTTTTCACCGACTGGCGACGGTTCAAACGATATCATGCGCCTGCGAACCACGGTCTCGGAGATGGCAGGGCTCGAACACTGGGTCATGACGATCAGGGACAGCGAGCAGCGGACGGTGCGGAGCATCAGCGGAAAGGGTGCCCTTCCGCCTGAACTGGTCTGGGACGGCAAGTCCGACGCTGGTGTACGATCGCCAGACGGGTTTTATACGGCTGACCTGCGGCTTGAATATGAAAGCGGAAACCACCCGGTTTCACGACGTGTTCCGCTCGAACTGGATACGACGCCTGCCGTGGTGACGATTGCGCCCGAGTATCTCGAGTTTTCACCCAATGGGGACGGAAACCGGGACGACATTGCCTTTACCCTCAAGGGGCGCGGACAGCAGCAGGATGCAGTTCGTCTCCAGATTGTGGACGAGAGCGGAATTGCTGTCCTCTCACGAGACTGGACGCTTGCCGCCCTCCCTCCGGCCTGGAGCTGGGATGGCAGGGATGGCGCCGGCAAGCCTGTGCACGAGGGTCGCTACTCGGTCCGGATCGAAACCCGTGACCGCGTCGGCAATACCGGAAGATCTCTCGTTGAAAATATCCGTCTCAAGACGGGGCTCGAAAAGGTATCACTCGCGGCCGACCGGGGAGCGATTTCTCCCGGAGCGTCCGGTGAAAACGGACGGGTTGTCTTTACTCCTGCGGTCTCCTCACGGGACAGCATAGAGCGTTTTGATGTCGTTATCAAAAACAGCGAGGGCCGCCTCGTCCGGACCCTGACCAATACGAGGCATGTCCCTTCCATTACCTGGGACGGGCGGAGCGAGCAGGGCGATCGTCTCCCCGACGGGACATATTCGTACATCCTCAAGGTCAAGTACAGCTACGGCGATGCTCCCGTGTCGGTCGAGCGACCTCTCGTGATTGACACTGTTCCCCCAGCCATCAGTGTCAAGGCAGGCGGAACCATATTTTCGCCCAATAATGATTCGCGCAAGGATACCATCAGCATCGAGCAGCAGGCAAGCGGCGGCGAGGGAGATGTCTATACCGGGGAGATCCTTGACCAGACCGGGCGTGTCCTGCGCAGCCACAGCTACACCGGGACAGTCCCGGCCCAGTTTGTCTGGGACGGCAAGGACAGTCTCGGTATCGCAGTTCCGGAGGGCCGCTATACCTGGAGGTTGCGCGGGAGTGATTCCGCGGGGAATACCTCAAGTGCGACCACGGTTCCGCTCAGGCTCGTGCGCACCGAGGACAGGATTGTGCTGGCGGCGCGTCCGATGGCGTTTTCTCCCAACGGTGACGGACGGGATGACCAGATGACCTTGTCCATCCAGCCGACCTCACGGGATGATATCGAAACGGCGGAGCTTGTGATCTATGACCTGGCCCGGCGCATGGTCCACCGCCAGGTCTGGAAAGGGACGGTGCCCGAGCTCCATACCTGGAACGGGCTGGATGCCGGGGGCAAGCCACTGC
>JAKPMW010000381.1 GCA_029548715.1 Spirochaetota bacterium
CAAGCTCCAGGTCATCGAGCAATTTGGAAAACAGCGCACCATCAAATCCGGGCAGGTACTCTGCCGCTATCCGGGCGGAGCCATGCGCAGCGAACTTGCACTCGTCATCCCCGCACTGCAGTCACGGATCATCCAGCTTGCATCCTCAATCGACTGCGAACTCCTCTGGTCCCAGATCGAGACCCACGAAAAGGATCTTGCGGTTGGTGATATCGCTGCCCTCTGGTTCGGTCGGGCCGGAGCGGAAGAGATCTCGGCCTGTTTTCGCGTGCTGGCCGCAGACAGCCTGCGCTTCAAGCGAAACGGACTCTCCTTTCAGGCCCGCACCCCTGCCCAGGTCGAGTCCCTCCTCCTGACCCGGCAGCGTGAGGGTGAAAAACGTCTGCGGGAAGCGGCAATCCATCTCTGGCTGGACGAACTCGAGCGCGGACACATCCCGGACAGCGACGAAGCCAGGACTCCGGAGACTGTTCCCCAAACCGAGTCTTTGCCTGAAGGAACAGCCTGCACCCAGGAGCAAGCGACCGAGTTCTCAAAAGCCCTGCTGGAGTTCCTCGTCGAGCGAAAGCAATCCGATATTGGAAAAGTATTTTCCGAACGACATCCCGAAAACCCCTACGAGGCCGCCTTCGAAGTCCTGGATCGCCTGGGGCTCCTCCCCCCCGGCAGCAATCCGGTCAGCCTGATCGCGGGAATCAATCCCGAATTCAGCAAGGCGGCTCTGGCTGAGGCCGCCTCCCTCTCCGTCCCGGACCCTCGTGAAGACGGCAGGCGCCTCGACATGACCCACCTCCCCGCCTTCAGCATCGATGACGAAACAACACGGGAAATCGATGATGCATGCACCATTGAGGATCTTGGTGACAAGATCAGGGTTGGCGTCCACATTGCCGATGCAACGGCCCTGATCGAACTGCAGAGCACACTTGACCGGGAAGCCCAGAACCGGACACTGACCATCTATCTCCCCGAAGAGACCTACACCATGTTCCCCGAACGTATCGGCTGCGACCTGGCCAGTCTCAACGAGGGTCAGGACCGTCGCGCCCTGAGCCTGCTTGCCGATTTTGACAAGTCAAGCAAGACCCTGCTCTCCCACGAATTTGCACTTACCGTCATCCGCAATACCTGGCGCCTGACATACGATCAGGCAGACCAGATCATTGCCGGCGCAGAAACTCACAGCATGACGGGCGCCATCCGGAATGCCCACGAAATCGCCTGCGCCCTGCGCCAAAACCGGCTCGACAACAGAGCCTTTCAAATCTCGCGCCCCGAACTGCGGGTTCATGTCAGGGACGGGCAGATCTCCCTCAAGGTCAACAGGGGAACATCTCAGGCCCAGGTCCTCGTGCAGGAGATGATGGTGCTCTACAACAGCCTTGCCGGAAAACGGGCCGTGGACGAATCCCTGCCCGTCATCTACCGGGTACAGGGCGCACCTGACGGGCGCGACTTTCCCTCAGGCCAGGAGATCAAGTATCAGCCACATACGGCCGGTGCGCTCTTCAAGCGGATCCGGCCAGCCCGACTCTCGCTCGAACCCGGAGCACATTCCGGTCTGGGCGTCCCGTATTACATCCAGGCCTCGTCTCCCATCCGGCGCTATGCGGATCTGGTCATGCAGCGCCAGTTGACAGCCGCAGCACTTGGCCGCCGCCCCGCCTACGATCAGGGAGAACTCTACCGGATTCTGGCAGCGGCCGAAGGAACCAGCCGCGAAATCTCCGCCATCGAGCGGCGTTCGATCCGTTTCTGGGCCCTTGAGTATCTGGTGCACGAAGAGCGGACACGGGAATACAGCGCCATCGCAATCCAGCCGATCGGAGGCCGGACCCTGGTCGAGCTGGATGACTACCCCCTGCGGGGCCTGCTTGATGCCGGGGGAAGCCGTCCCCAGCCCGGTGAACGGATTCAGGTACGGATTGCAACTGTTGAGGCAAAGCGCGATATTCTGACCTTTGTGCGCGCCTGAGACCTGCTGCGCTCGGCAGAACAAGCCCACCCGGACGAGGCCCGCCATGCCACGCCCATCCGAAATCCGTAGCATTCTGAGGCATCCTGCAAAGCCGGAAAAAGCTGCGAACCAGATGCGTTTTTTTTAAACCCGAAGCGGCGGACACGGCGCTGGGGATACATTTCGTGGTACCAGGCGTACCGAAAAATTCCCTGAAGACGGACGCAAACACTGGCTTCAAGCCTGCTCTGACGCTCAACCCGGTGCCTGAATCTGCCGATAGTCAGGCGTAGCACACGACACCCCGGAGCAAACCATGAAACAGGGCAGCACACAGGAAACCGCAAACACACCCCAGGCGCTGGTTGACGCACTGGTAAAAAAACACGGCGAGCTGACCCCCTGGCAGATCAAGGAACTCAAGCGCACCATTGCCGGGATCATCGCCGGAATCTGAAAAAGTCCTGTCCGACTCGCTCAGTGGAGGAAGTGGCGCCGCCCGCTCAAGACCTGGGCCATCCCGTGCTCATCGCAGGCGGCCCGGACCTCGTCATCCCGAATCGACCCACCCGGTTGAATGACAACGCACACCCCGCCCGCGGCCGCCAGATCCGCGCCATCCCTGAAGGGGAAGAAGGCATCCGAAGCCAGCGCCAGACGAGCAGCCCGCCCGCGGGCCTTGCCGATGGCGATGCGCACCGAATCGATCCGGCTCATCTGCCCGGCGCCACACCCGAGGAGTGTCCGGCCTGAACCGACACAAATCGCGTTGGACCGGACATGCTTGACGATCTTCCAGAGGAATTCGCAATCATCCATCTCTTCCGGTGTGGGCTGACGCTGGCTGGCAACACTCCAGAGGGAGCGATCCACCCCGGCCGGGTCAGCCTCCTGCCTGAGCCAGCCCCCGCTCACCCGGCGCGCTGTCCACCTGGCTGCCTGGGCAGAGATCAAGGGTTTGTCAAACGCCATCAGCCTGAGATTTTTTTTGGCACTCAAAATTTCCAGTGCTTCGGCGGAAAACCGGGGCGCCACGACGATCTCGACAAAGCGCGAAGCAATTGCCGAAGCGGTCGCAGCATCAACTTCACGGGTCATCCCGATCACGCTCCCGTAGGCTGCCTCGCTGTCCCCCTCCCAGGCCCGCTCAAACGCCGTCACAAGCTCATCGGCCAGGGCCGCCCCGCAGGGATTGTTGTGCTTGAGGATACAGCAAAACGGGTCCGAATCCGAGGCAAACTCGCGCGACAACTCAAGCGCAGCCGACAAATCCAGAATATTATTGTATGACAATTCCTTGCCCTGCAACTGGCGGCAATCAGACACACCAGCCACAGCAGCGGGAATCGCGTCACGGTACAATGCCGCCTTCTGGTGGGGATTCTCACCGTAGCGCAAACCCTGTTGCAGGACACCACTGATGACAAATTCATGGGGAACAGCCTCCGGCCCGTCTGTCTGCGTCGCAAACCAGTCAGCGATGACAGCGTCATAGGCTGCCGTATGCCGGAACACTCGCGCGGCCAGCTCGCGGCGGAGGGCGGCGGCATTCTCTGTGGGCTTTTCAAGTGCCCCGAGAACACGGGGATAGTCCGCCGGATCACAGACCACCCAGACGCTCCCGTGATTTTTTGCGGCGGCCCGCAGCAATGATGGCCCGCCGATATCGATCTGTTCAATCACCGAGGCATCCGTGATCCCTTCTCTCGCAAGCGTTTCGGCAAAGGGATAGAGATTGACCACCACGAGATCCAGCGGAAGGATACCGTGCGACCGGATGGTCTCCATGTCATCGTCCTGGCCGCGGCGGGCAAGGATACCGGCAAAGATGTGGGGATGCAGGGTCTTGACACGCCCCCCCAGCATTTCGGGAAAACCCGTCACACGGCTGACATCCGTGACCGCAATCCCCGCCGCGGCCAGATGGGCAGCCGTCCCCCCTGTCGAGACAAGCTCCCACCCAAGCGAGATGAGCCCCCGGGAAAATTCGACGATCCCTCTCTTGTCCGATACCGATATCAGTGCGCGCATCCCGCCCTCCATGCAACCTGTCGATTAATCCGTTTGTAAAAATCTACCGATAATCACGGAAGAGGCGCAAACTCCATTGCGCAGCCATTTTGCAGGGGAGTAACCATGACTCGAAACCGCATTCTTCTGGCAGTCTTTGCCATCGCATTGACAACGATTCCCGCGTGGGGCCAGGCGCCCTTTGCCGTCGTCAAGTCAAGGCTGGCCGATATCCATGCCATGCCGGGAGAAAATTCAGCCCGGCAGACCCAGGCTTTGTACGGTGAAGTCGTCGATATCCTGCAAAACCGCCCTGACGGCTGGACCAGTGTCTCTCTCTACTGGCAAAAGCACTCCAACGGGGGCTCGATTACCCCCATCATTGGCTGGACCCGGACCACAAATCTCACGATCCCGCCCGGAAAAAGCCGCGACGATTTTACCCGAAACACGGCCATCCTGTTCAATCCGTCCAAGGGACTCTGGGTCCCTCTCTACGAACGGGCACAGGACGGGTTGCGTTTTGTGGACATCTGTCCCGAGGGGACCCTCCTCCCCATCACGAGAAAATCTGAAAGCGAAATCACGGTTCTGCTGGCAGACGGGCGGGAGGGTGTTGTCAGCGCCTCCAACGTGCGCATGCTAAGCGATACCGCCAGCCACGCTGATTTTGCCGCTGCCCTGCTCTTCCATGCCGGAAAATTTGTCGGCCGACCGGTTGTCAGCGGGGGTCTCGGGCCTGATGGGATCGACGGAAGCGGCCTGGTTCACCTGGCGTGCCGCGTCGCCGGCCGTCTCATCCCCCGGGACGAGGCCGGCATCTCGGATACCCTGCGGGCAAAGGACAAGTCGGCACTGGTTACAGGCGATGTGATCATGCTCCAGCATGCATTCTCGGGCCAACCCGGAACCGCTCTCTATGCGGGACCCAACGAGGCGATCGGAGCAGTCAGCACCAACATCGGAAGATTCGCCCTCGACGACCGGACATGGCTCTCGACCACATGGCGGGGGTTTCCTGATGCCAGGGCGCCGGAGATACCCGTTGTAACAAGAATCACGACCAATATCGTCACCATTGTGCAACCCGCAACAAATACTGTGACCCACCCCACCAATGATGATGGCGCAGGATCAAGCTCGTCCCGCGGGAGTGAGGTCACAATGCTGAGCAATACACGGGGCACGACGCTGACCAACCAGGGCGACACAGCCCTGACCAATTCGACGGGAATCATTATTGATCGGAGCGAGTTCAGGACACCCGATACCGGACGCACCACATCGGATACCAATGCGCCGGCCATGTATTCCATCCATCTTGGCTCAATGCTCGTCGCCGAAAACGCAGTCAGGCTTCTGGATGCGGTCAGGCATACTTCCCTTCCGGTGTTTGTCACCGTCAGCGAGACGCCAAAAGGGCAGTTCCTCTCGATCCATGCAGGCTGGTTTGCCGATGCCTCCTCGGCACGTCAGGCCCATGCCGCCAACCTCCTGATCCAGCGGGTTGCACCACAGGCAGCAGTCCGCCCGATTCCCCGCTCAAGCGTCCCGTGGTCAGCCGGAATGCGCCTTTACAGTGTCCAAGTCATGTCCCTCAAAAACCCTCTCGTCGCCATGGAAACCATGCGGGACATGGCACGGCTCGGCCTCGGCCCCGTGCTGCGCTATATCCCCCTGGCGGATGGCCACTTCTGGTCTGTGATCCATTGTGACATCGGGACGGACCGAACCCGGGCACAGCAGCGGGTACACGATCTGACACGCCGCAGCCGCTGGAAGCCGATCCTCTCATACTTCCCATAAACGGACAGGCTATTTCCCACAAAAACAGGGCTCTCCCAATGGTGACTCAGCCACATGGAGGGCCTTGTTTTCCCATGATCTCGAAGAAGAACGCCTCAAGATTCAAGGAGAATTGCAGCAAATCACCAGGCTGCAATTCTCCTGATCCATCCAGACAAAAAACGCCCGCAGCCCGTGCGCATCCGGGCGCAATGCTGCCCAAAACCTGCACAATCCGCGAGCGGATATGAAGATCAGCCCTGTGAAGTCCCCGCTGCGTCCGTTCCTTTTTTGGCAGCAGACTTCTTTTTTGCCGAAGCCGTCTTCGCCTTGACGACCACGGTCCCTTGAGCCGGCGTCTTTTTGGCCAGCCCAGAATTGTGCGCTTCCTGTGATGCAACCACGTTCGTCTTGTCCGATTGCGTCAGACGGACACGCTTGATCTGGTGCTGTACCACAAGAAAGCCCAGAACACCAATCCCGAGCCCAAGCACGAAAAGAATCAGGCTCTGGCTTTTTGCCCCTTCTATTTCGGCCCGAAGGGTCGATTCAAGGACCCTGAGATCCTCGGCCAGCCGGTCAACCGTCACCCCTGCGGCCTTTGCATCATCCCTGGAGCTCGAACAGGAAAAAGCCGCCAGCACAATCAGGGCCGCCAGCCCGGCTGCGGTTGCAATGGACATCACCCGTGACATACGCACTCCGCCCCACTGGTTGCGGCCACATACTCATCAATCACGGCCCGGCTTCGCTCGGGAATCTCTGAAAACCGTACGCCGTAGGTGATGGCATCATCGACCGCCTGATCGAGCCGAACGACACGGGCCGGAGCCAGTACGTGTTCAACCGCATCAGCATGGGGAACACGAAAAAGCAGCCAGATCTCGCTTTCCTTTTCGAGTAAAAATCCGGACTCCATCCGTGCGCCGGAAAGACTGATATCCTTGAGCCGGCATTGCACCGCTCTCCCCTGCGCTGTTCCAACAACGGCCATCAGATCACCTGCAGCACGCCTGTGCATCCTCTGATCGATGGCCCCCCCGTGAACCGTGTAATCAAGTTTCATGCCCCCTCCCAAACATACTCCTCTCCAAATTCCGCCCCAACAGGCAGGGTACGCCCGGGCGGCAGGCCTGTCAAGTGTTCTGAAAAATTTCTGAAATCACAATTCGCACCCATTCCTTGCAGTCGGATTGCCTTTCCCTGTATACTTGAATTTCACTGATGACCCGAAGGAGAAAACCGCATGCGTGTCTATGACTGCATCCAGAAAAAGCGGGACGGCAGCGTCCTGACTGCCGAAGAGATCGAGTTCATTGTGGCCGGTGTTGCCAATGACACCATCCCTGACTACCAGCTCAGCGCCTTTCTCATGGCCGCCTTCATCCGCGGGATGAATCCCGAAGAAACCGCTCACTATACCCGGGCCATGATGGCCTCGGGGGATGTCCTTGACCTTTCCGACATCAGTCCGCTTACCGTTGACAAGCACTCCACCGGAGGCGTGGGCGACAAGATCTCTCTCGTGCTCGCACCCGCAGTCGCCGCGGCCGGGGCCATCGTCCCCATGATGAGCGGACGAGGCCTGGGTCACACGGGAGGAACTCTTGACAAGCTTGAGGCCATCCCGGGCTACCGGATCGGTCTTTCGGTTGATGAATTCCGTGCCGCCCTGCGGGAGGTCGGTGTCGCGATCATCGGCCAGACCGGCAGACTCGCCCCGGCCGACAAAAAACTCTACGCCCTGCGCGATGTCACCGCGACGGTCGATTCAATCCCCCTGATTACCGGCAGCATCATGAGCAAGAAGCTGGCCGCCGGTCCGGCCTCCATCGTCATGGATGTCAAGTGGGGGTCGGGGGCCTTCATGCGTACCATCGAGGACGCGCGCGCCCTGGCTGCTTCGCTGACTGCAGTGGGCAGGCACATGGGTCGCAAGGTCACCTCGTTTATTACCGACATGAACCAGCCACTCGGCCGCATGGTAGGCAATGCCCTCGAAACTATCGAGGCCGTCGAATGCCTCCAGGGCCGCGGCCCGGCCGACATCATGGAACTGACCCGCGTCCAGGCGGGAGAAATGCTGTTCATGGCCGGGCGCGCACCCTCCTTCGACGAAGGCTGCACCCTCTTTGACCGGGTGATTGCCGACGGCTCTGCCTTTGAAAAATTTGTTTCCATGGTTGAAAACCAGGGTGGAGACGCCGGGTATCTGCGGGATGTCTCCCGCTTCCCCGCAGCAGCGGAACGCATTGAGGTCCGCGCAAAGCAATCCGGCTTTATCCAGGCAATGGACAGCGTCTCTATCGGGATCGCATCCATCATGCTGGGTGGAGGTCGCGAGCGTTCAGAGGACGTGATCGACCACTCCGTCGGAATTGAGGTGCTGAAAAAATGCGGTGATCAGGTTGCCGGAGACGAGCCCATCGCCATCCTGCACGCCTCACGGCAATCAAAAACCCAGGCAGCTCTCGAACGCTACCTCGCAGCCGTGACAATCGGACCTGCCGCACCTGCGGCCCGCCCTCTTGTCGTCGAGCGGATATAATGAATGTTCCGTAAAAACTGGCAGTATGCCGGGCTGGCGCCCGATATTGAATCAGTCATCAGAAAGGCCGGGGGATGCTCGGCACATACCGCCCGGGCCTTCGCCTCCCGTCTGCGCCGGGCCGCACGGGGTATCGCGCGCAACCACTGGCCCTCCCCTTTTCTCATCCCCGGGATGGAGTCTTTCGCACGCGCCTTCATCAGTTCAATACGGTCGGACATGCACTTTGCCATTGCACTTGAAGGAACAGAGGCCGACCTCGGGATCTCTGCACCCATCCTTCAAATGGCCCATGAGCGTCTGACGGTCAGCAGCCAGACGGAGCGACCAGGCCCGGTCAGTTTCCGTGCTGGAACAGAAATCCTGTCCGCAGACGAAGGAATGGCTCCGGCCCTCTTCGCACTCCAGACGGGGATTGCCCTGCGACTGGCAACGCACCCCTGGTTTGACCGCATCCTGGCCGTCATCGACTTCGAAACAACCGGTTTTTCAGCGACTGACTCCCGGATTACCGAATACGGCCTGGTCCTCGTACGCAACGAGGTCATCCTCTCAACCCACGGCTCCCTGATCAATCCCGGCATCCCGATCCCCAGAGAAATAACACAGATCACCGGAATCGACGATGCCATGGTGGCAAACGCCCCCCGCGAGGAGATCGCCACGGGCGAACTGGCCAGCCTGCTTACGGGCGCCGGAATGATCGGGGGGCATAATTATACGGATTTTGACAGCAGGTTTCTCGAATCCATGTTCGCCCGCTCTGGCCGCACGCCGCCCATCCTGCCCGTCTTTGACACCCTCCACCTGGCCCGGGCACACATCTTCGGCCAGACCAACAACAAGCAACCCACCCTGCTGGCCTGGCTCGGCTGGCCTGGAAACGTTTTCCACCGTGCAGTTGATGATTCACTGGGGTGTGCCTTCATCCTGCGAGCGGCATTACGCGGGGCCTGTGGTGCCCATACCCTGATCGAACAATCCATGCCCCTTGTTCTCCTTGCCGGGGCGCAATCCGGACCGGACCTCGTGCAGGCAGGAACCGAAACACTGGCCAGACAGATCGCCACACTCTTTCCGGGTCTGCCCGGGGAAAATTTCATCCCCGCCGGGAGCGACCGCGAATCCGAATTCTGTACCCGTGTCTCTTTTGACGACCCCCGTTGCGGGGCCCAGATCATGGAACTGGGGAAAACGATTCATGATGCCAGTCTGGACGGGATCGTTTTCCTGCTTGAAAACATGCCCGCATCCTCGACACTGCGAACCGTCCTGCCGGAGGACGGCCTGATGCTTGAGCTTCCCGGACTCGGGCTTCTCATCAGTGCCTCGCAGGAGGTGCGGGATGATGCACGCATCAGACAGGATGCCCGCTATGACCTGATCATCCGGCTTGAGGCACCGCCGGCGGAAGGCGTGGCTGCAGGGAGACTGCTGGACATGCGACTCAATCCACTCGCCCTTCGATCATGATCCGCTTGACGATGTACTCACTGTGCTGACGCGGGAGAACAAAGGAAAACTCCTCGCGTCTCTCGTCATTGGTCCCTTCATGGATCACAAAAACCACATGGCATCGGCGCGGTTCCTTGCCCCGCTTGGAATAATAGTGTACCGAAAACCCGTATTCTCCCGGCGGTGCGGCATCCAGGGCGTAATACTGCGGTCCCCGGCCAATGTCGCCGTTATAGAGGTCGAAGAGAGTTCCCCCTGACTTTGTCTTCCTGTTGTTCCACTTGCAGATCTCACCGGAAGGCTCATGCACCCAAAGGTCGATGTACTCACTGGGGACAACGTCCCAATAGAGGAGTACGCGCAGGTCAACCTTGGGAACATCGGCAAAAAACGAAACACGCTGCTCCTGTTGCCCGTCAAGGCTGCGCACGATACAGAGGTTGTCCCCCCGGGCAGCCAGCAGGGCCTGCTTGAAGCGGCCATTGGCAACGGGAACCAGAAACCCGGTCCCGTTGTGGATAATGCGGACCTGTGCCGCCTGACCGGCTATCCTCCCCGAGATGGTGACAATCCGTTCGCGACTGTATCCACCCACGGGAGAATCAAGCACGATTGTACCACTGGACGCATCGGCCCAACCCGAGACAAGCACCCCTATCATGCACGCAAGGACAAGTCTTCCCGTCTTCATGGTTGCCTCCCTAAATGCATCGCTATATTGCAATCCCTGATCTTCAATGCCGGATAATACCAGGCAAGGATCCGGTCTCCCGCCCAGCCCCGTCTGGCCAGCTCGAGTGCACCGTACTGGCACATTCCCACACCATGCCCGAGCCCCCGCCCTGTAAAAATCACCTGGGCGGACGAAAGCCGGACATCAAACGAAAGACTGCGCAGACTCCCCCAGTGTACCGCCCTGCAAAATGCCAGTCTGAATTCCTCGGCATTGACCGTTTCGCGCCCGAAGCGGATACGTCCCGCTGACCCGCTCGCTGTCCGTTCGACAGAAATATCCCGACCGTCCCAGACAAACCCGAACGAATCAGCCAGAATCTCCCCAAGCTTCCGGTGCGAGACTGTCCAGCTCCAGTGCGCGTGGGGAGAGGCAGCGGCAAGGGCTCGACTCTCCCCCGGAAGGGTAGCTGGGACCCGGCGAAAAAACCGGTCCAGGGCCATATCTCCCCAAACCTCTCCGGGAAGAACACTCTGCCCACCCATCGTGGATGCGTAGAAGGCCGGGGCAATCTCGCTGCCAAGAAAAAGCGCCTTCCCTGCTGTCTCACGTACTGCCCGCAGGACAAGTGCGCCACCTGCGGGATCACGCCAGGCCTGACAATGCGTACTGTCGCAAAAATGCGCGTCATGATGCCTGCCTTTTCCTGCATAGTACAGGGCATAACTCCGGCAGGCGATCGCCTGGGCCGAAAGGCAGTTCAGGGCCCTGTCTGCCGAAAGTCCGGCCCAGGGAGCGCTCTCTGCCGTCACAACTCCAGCCAGGTATTCTTCAAAGGAAAGCCGGACAACCACAGACAGGGCCCCGCGCCCGGGACGAAGCCTGACACCGTCTGACGAGTAGCGCCTGACGCGACCAGACTCAAGCAAGACAGCCCCTTCGACGCTCAGACCGCCGCTGCAGGGAATCCCGTCCAGGACAATCCGCTCCCCTTCCAGCCGGACCAGAAACCGTTGCCCCCTCCGGACGACCTGCCCGGCCTCATCCCGGGCCAGAAGATCCTGCCCACCCCGTCCAGGGGCAAGCACCAGCTCGCGGCAGGGGGTAACACTGAATACCTCCATGGACACGAAGGCACGCGTCTCGCGGGCATGCGCCGGGCCTGCACCGGCAAGAAGCATCATGCCGAACAGCAGACAGCAAACCGGCACCCGGTTCATCGGCTCCCCCTGGCATCATCCAGTATGGCAAGGCGCCAGGCCCCAAGAAAAGCAGGGTTTTCGGCGACCGGCCGCCAGCGTTCATCCGGATGCTCCTGCAGGGTCTTGAGTGAAAGCTTGCGCACCTGTCCCGCCTTGCGGTCCCCGGTATGATACACCAGCATCGGCTCACCCTCGCGCGCCCCCAGCCAGATCATCACATGCATGGCCTCATCGCGGTCGCTGACCTCAAGATCCGACTGCTCAAAAAACAGGAGATCTCCCTCTTCAAGCCCGGCCAGACTTTTTCCAAGGGGAACACAGTTATGCTCAAGCAGCAGGCGGGCCGTTACAAAGGGGGCAAAATCGTCCACCGAAAAGGAACTCCCGTCCTCCCCTCCAGCCAGTGCTGTCTTCGTGCGGAAAAGCCGGGTCCCCAAAAAGGGAACATCGGGGTAGGCCCAGGCCTGAACATCGGGCAAACTTGTCCGCAGGAGGAGTTTCCCGGCCCGGGAGAGCCATTTCTCGTCGTGCCTGACAAGTGCCTCGCGCATGGAAAAACGGATGAGGCCGGCACAGTCCCGCTGTTCGGGAATCCAGCCGTCCCAGATCCTGTAAAACTGACTCTCTGCAATCGCGCAAAACCAGGCCCTGAAGCGGTGCCTGTCCGTAGCGCTGCGCAGCTCGGCCGCATCCGGAATCCCGTCACCATCAAGGTCCACCGGTGCCGGCGAGAGGGTCAGGCGGTACTCCTGTACGCCATCTGGCAAACCCGAGACGGTAACCCGCTCCTCACCGCCAGCATATCCGGCAACGAGAACAATCTCGACGCCCCGTCCATCCTCCATCCGCCCAAGCGAAACAACGCGCACCAGGTTATTCCGGGGCCGCACCACAAGCCGTGCCGGATCACCCGCAACCTCATCCGGAATCAGGATCCTGGCAGTCGCAACTCCATTGGCCGCAAGCACCGAGTGGGACAACCCCCATGCACTTCGCCGGACACTGATAATGCAGAAAACAAGCACGCAGGCGAGAACAACAGCACCAAGCAGGATTCCGCCCAGCCGGCGCGTTCGAACAATCACTGCAGCACCTCCCCTTGGCAATGCACCCCGTACAGCACGCAGCCGGAACGGGATTCGTTCCGGCTGCACAGACATCATCTCGCCTGACCGATCAGCGATTATCGAGCCGACCGTCACCACCAATCACAAATGAACCCACATTGATCACCTCACTCCGGCGAAAAGATGTGATGTTCCAGCTTCGGCGCTCCTCACGATCGGTCCCCTCAAACAGGATCAGATCCACCCGCATCATTGTCAGGGGTGCGTTGCCCGGGCTGAAATTCTGGATCTGGATCTGCCAGGTTCCTGCCTGGGGTGTTTTGCAGGTAAAGGTTTCAGGACCGTACCCGGTTGTCACATCAATGTCAAGCTGCCCACCGGCCTTGCCGGTCTTGTTGGCGTAAAAAACCTTTTCGCCATCCGGGCCGGTCACCCAGAGATCCATGTCCGTCCCGTTTGAATCCCAGACCAGCACAACCTTCATCGCAACTTTTTCGACATTGGCGTAAAAACTGACCCGGTCACGCCCGATCCCGTCAGAATTACGGGCCTGAACCTCAACCAGCGCGTCCCCATGCGAGAGCACCATCTTGGCTGAAAAGCTCCCGTTTTCACTGACAGCCACCCGCTGACTGACTCCGTTGTATACAAGCGTGG
>JAKPMW010000458.1 GCA_029548715.1 Spirochaetota bacterium
CGGGATGTCAGCAGCAGGTGCTTGAGCCTCGGCAGCAACGGGCACCGCCTGATGCTGGACGGGTGCCGCGGTATGCGCCTGGGCACCCCATTTGCGAAAGAGAATCCGGGTGCCCTTTTCCTCGATGATCAGCTCTTCGAGATGGTTTTTTTCAAAAAAATCGGCATAGTTGGCAAAATCTCCCGAAGAGACATTGTAGATCCTGTCCGAACTGCTTTCCTCTCCCGAGGCAGCCAGTGCCGCCAGGGCTGCCAGCCGGCGTTGTTTGGGCATCAGTTTAAACTTCATGCGTTACGCTCCCTTGACAAATTCGGCAATCCGGCGGATGGCCTCGCGGATATTCTCCTCGGATGTAGCATACGAGAGTCGAAGGTGGGCATCGCTGTCAAACGCACTCCCTGGAACAGCCGCAACATGGACAGTATCCAGGAGATGGGCGCAAAACTCAAGTCCGTTGTTGATGGGTTTGCCCATGATCGTTTTTCCATAAAACGAGGAGACATCGGGGAAGACGTAAAAGGCTCCCAGGGGCTTGACACAGGTGATTCCCGGGATGGCAGTGATCAGACTGTGGATCAGGTCCCTGCGCTTTTCGAAGGTCGAGCGGCAGCGTTCAACAAAATCACTTGTATCATTGAGCGCGGCGACCGATGCGTCCTGGCAAAAGGTCACGGCGTTTGAGGTCGAATGACTCTGCAGCGTGTTGATCGCGCTGATCAGAACCTTTGGTCCTCCGGCGTAGCCGATGCGCCAGCCGGTCATGGCATGGCTTTTGGAGAGGCCATTGACGGTGATGGTGCGTTCGAAAATCTCCGGGCCAAGGGATGCGATCGAGACAAATTCGGCCCCATCGTAGACCAGTTTTTCGTAAATCTCGTCCGAGATCACGAGGATATTGTTTTTGACGGCAAAGTCGGCAATCTCCTCGAGGTTTTTGCGGCTGTAGAGGGCGCCCGTCGGGTTTGAGGGTGAGTTGATGACCAGGGCCCGGGTTTTGGGAGTGAGTGCCTTTTCAAGGGCCTCGCGGTGCAGGTAAAATCCGTCCGCCTGGGAGGTGGGGACATCAACCGGGACCGCACTGGCCAGATGCGCCATCTCCTTGTACGAGACCCAGTCGGGGGTAGGGACGAGGATCTCGTCACCCGGATTGAGGATGGCCTGGAAGATATTGTACAGGGTGTGCTTGGCGCCATTGGCGACCGAAATCTGCTCGGGGGGATAGTCCAGGCCGTTCTCGTTTTTGAACTTGGCGCTGATGGCTTTGCGCAGGTCAATGGTTCCGGCTACCGCCGTGTATTTTGTCTTTCCCTTTTTCATAGCGGAGTAGGCCGCCTCGATCAGGAAGTCAGGGGTGTTGAAGTCCGGTTCACCGGCAGACATGTCGATAACATTTTTTCCGCTGGCGGCGAGTTCCTTGGCCTTGGTTGAAATTGTCAGAGTTGCAGAGGGCTGAACGGCTGCAACCCGGTCGGAGATACGGAGGGAAAACGGGCTCATAGTGTGGGCTCCATCAGGCTTTCCTGGTTTATTGTACGGCATCTACGCGGGAGTCACCGGGCCTGCGGGAGATGGTTGGCTCCAGTGCCCTGTGCATGAGGCAGGCCGGACACCGGTAGGCAGACCGGCCGTGTCTCGGAGCAATATCTACCGAAAATCCGGGCATCTGTCAATTTTTTTTTGGGGTGAACAGCGTCCGACCCGCTGGCAGGCGCCAGTTTTGGGAAAGGGCAGGCAGCGGACAGGCTCAGGTGTCACCGCAGTACTGTTTGCGGAAATCTGCGCTGTATTTCGAGATCCATTCGGTGGCAGCCCGCATTTCGCCGATATCCCTGCCCTGCTTCTCACTCTCGATCCACTTGTAGCGCAGGATCTCGTCGATTTGGGCCTTGTTGTACATTCGCAATTCGTCTTCGGTCATCATGGACCAGCTCCAAAATCTCCTGTGAATTGGGCTGTGATCTTCTCCGGTTGTACTATTCTGCCTTGTTTGTCGGTAAAAGTCAACCGAATAATAAGTGCAACATTACGGATAATCAGCCTTTTCTTCCATAATATACACCGGCCGGTCAGGAGAATCCACACCCTTGACTGAAGGCGATTTTTTACTGGCCTTCGGACGTTGTGGCGGGTGCCTGCATCAGACATCGTATCGGCTGGAGTGCAGGCCGGAGGGCGGGCGGCACTGATGCGGTGAGCGGGCTTGTTCCAGTCATCGGAAGGGATTCGGCCGGCCTGGCCCTGCGGATCGGGCTGTCAATTCCGGCCAGGTCTCGCCTTGTGCGGGGGCAGTTGGACTGGATTGCGAGGGATGCACGAAGACAGGAAATTTATCATTTTTTGTTGCAATATGTCTGGTTCGGGGTACGATTCAGGGGCGATTGCTCGCATGTTGATATCAGATTTTGGAGGACTGTACGTACATGAACAGACAGATGAAATTGGTACTGTTTCAGGTTTTGCTGCTGGCCCTGCTTCTTTCGTCCTGCAGCCTGGCCCCGGTAAGTGACGAGGATGCCGGCCTTGAGCTCCGGGCTGCAACGTTTACCAGCCTTGATCTTGAGCGGGCATATTTTATCGGTGCCTATGCCAGTGTGGGTGCGTATGATACCCGAACCGATGCCGCCACGCGGACATCATCGACAAAGAGGGATTCGTCTGCCGAAGCAGCCATCAACAGCCTCAAAAAGCATGGGTGGACAATCAGGAATTATGAAAAGACTGGCGCAGTTGATGGTGATTTCTTCAAGCTTGATGCCCAGTATCTTCTTGCAACAAAAAGCGAAGGTGGAAAAAACGTCTATGTTGTGGCTTTTCGTGGTTCCGAGTTTAACCTGAGTGACTGGGCGGGCAGCGATTTTGACATTCTTCCCGTCAAGTTCCTTTCAACCGGTACACTGGTCCACCGCGGATTTCTTCAGTACACGATGCCCGCCTATAACAACTCGACGCTGCGCAGTACGCTCGCAAAGGTCAAAGCGGATGCCAATGCAATGCTGATTGTGACCGGACACAGCCTGGGCGGCGCCGCAGCCACTCTGTACGGGGCCATGGCCGTCGAATATGGTGTCCCCAAGGCCCGAATCAATATTATCACATTCGGGCAGCCTGCCGTTGGACAACCGGCGTTTGAGACCCGCTATACGGCGGCATTTAACCGCTATGTGCGTTTTGTTCGTCTGGGTGATGTTGTTGTGGTTTCCACGACTGCTGCCAATTATCGCCAGTTCGGGACCAAAATTCAGGCTTCAGGCTCGATTAATCCCGCGACAGCACACAGCAAGGATGCCTATCTGACGCTTGCAAAGAGCAAGGCGCCGCAGTATGCCGGTTCATGGGGCGCCGACTGATAGATATTGCCGTTCCTGAAAGCGGTATTGCTGTGCCGTCCCTGGATGAGTGCCAAAAGGATGCCCGCGGTTGAGTGCGGGTGTCTTTTTTTGACTGGGGAGACTCCGCCCGAAGGGCGATCAGTGCTGGGCTATCCCGGCAATTGCACTTCTCTGTTGACGTGCAGAGAAATCAGGGGCACGATGCTGGATATCTCGGGCTGCAGAGGGGGAAACGGAATGAAGGCGAGACGGGTGATTCTGCTTGGGGTATGCATATTGGGTGTGTGTGCCCTTCCGGTGATGGCTGCCGGGGAGAGTGCCAGAAGTGCCCATGACACAGGCATGGCAAAACTTGAGGCAGGAGATTTTTCCGGTGCGGCAGGATCGTTTGCGCAGGCCTGCCGGATCGAGCCGGATAACCGGACCTATCTCCTCTGGCACATGCGCCTGCAGGTCTTTTTGGGACAAAATGCGGCCTTTGCGGGGAACCACCGCCAGGCCATTGCATCGTTTACGCAGGCCCTAAACGCCAAGGAAAAATTCAGCGGGTCCGGGGACAGCGAGCACCTGGCCATCAAACGCCTGCTTGACCTGACCCGCGAACATCAGGCCCTGGGTGCGTTCAGGCCCGAGTATGTCCATCGGGTCAGGGTACTCTACATTCGCCACACCGATCTCAAGGACGTTGTGGACAAGGACGGCCGGCCGGTGAAGAGCAAGGGCAGTATCAAGGATAGCCAGATTACGGCCAGCATCCGTGCCCAGGACCAGCTCAAATTCTTTATCGAGACCATGACCCGTGGAAAACTCAGCCTCTCGTTTGAGCGCACGGTCCTTGATACGACGCTGACCAGGGCTGTCATCTATGCCCGCCAGGCTAACAGGACCATGTTTCGTCCGGATTTTTCGAGTACCAGCGAGAGTCTCGGGCCGCACCTCTTTCCGCAACGCAACAGCATTGACAGCGTCTTTGTCTATTTCGTCAATCCCGGCTTCCCGGTCTGGCCCTTCGCCAATGGTGTGCCCATGGTCTATATACCCTATACCTGGTACGGGCCGGGGCGAGGATCGATCGCCATGCCCATGGATGCAGCAGTCGCCAAAAACAACAGCGAACTGGTGGCCAATTTCCCCCATTCGTGGGTCACCTTTCACGAATTTTTCCACGTGATCGAGCGTCGGAGTGGCGGGATCGGGCCGACACACGGCTGGTTGCCCGAATCGATCGAAAAGTCGAAAAAGGCATTTCCGGCCTGGGTGCCGGATCCCAATGATGCCTGGACGGCCACCGAATATACTTGGTATCGATATCATCTTCAAAACACACTTCCGGCCCGGATGCGGCTTCAATCCCAAAAGAGCAAGCTTGTTCCGCCCTTCAAAAACTTCAGCTTTGCCCTGACCAGCCCCGATGCCCATGCGGATGGCCTGTTTGCGACCTATAGCCGGGCTTTGGCCGGCATCAGCCTTGACAGGTTGCGGCAGGCTGGTGAGCTGGTTGCGCAGGCCGACAAGGCCAGATGGGGAAAACGGGCCGATGAGGCCCGGGCACTCTATATCCAGGCCCTCAGGCATAATCCGTATCACCATCGGGCCCTGTACGAGCTGGGTATGGATGCCCATCGCAGACGGGACAATGCTGCAGTTGAGCGCTATTTTTCGATCCTCGAACGGGTCTTTCCCGATCCCAAACACGCCCGGCCCAGGCCGGCGAGAGCCCGGTAGGAGGTCGCATGGGACGCCTGAACATCATTCCGGTTTTGCTTGTGCTGATTTGCAGTGCATTTCCGCTGGCCGCAGCCGGCCGCACAGTGTTTGATCTGCATTCCAGTCTGCGGATAGAGGCCGCGGCTGTCCTGCCTGCGGGGATGGATGCTGCCGCCATGGAACGTCTCCTGCGGAGCCACTGCACAATGGGCGATCCCGAGATGGCCCTTGGCATGCGCATGATCCTGTCGGCCGACA
>JAKPMW010000385.1 GCA_029548715.1 Spirochaetota bacterium
TGTCGAAGTACTCGGTATTTTCCTTCGGGAAATAACTGAGAGTGATCGTCTGCCCCCAGTGATACTCGCCCTCGTCCGGTTTGAGCTCGCCCGCAAGAATCCGGAAAAGGGTTGTCTTGGCCAGGGTCATGCTCCCGACAAAGGCGATCCTGTCCCCCTTGTTGACGGTCAGGTCAAATTTGTCCAGCACCTGTTCCCCCTCAATGCTCTTTGAGAGACCGGTGACATTGAGGATCACATTCCCCACCTCACGCTCGGGAGAAAACGCAACATAGGGAAACCGGCGCGAACTGACGGGGAGTTCCTCGAGCTCAAGTTTTTCGATCAGCTTTTTGCGGGATGTCGCCTGCTTGGATTTTGAGGCGTTGGCACTGAAGCGCTGGACAAACTCCTGCAGCTCCTTGATCTTGTCGGCATTCTTCTTGTTGAGGTCCTTTTTCTGCTGCATGGCAAGCTGGCTGGCCTGCTGCCAGAAAGAGTAATTGCCCGTATAAATCTGGATCTTGCCAAAATCGATATCGGCAATATGGGAACAGACCCTGTCAAGAAAATGCCGGTCGTGGGAAACAACAATCACGGTATTTTGAAAATTTGCAAGAAACGATTCAAGCCACATCACCGAGCGCATGTCAAGGTGGTTGGTCGGCTCGTCGAGAAGGAGGATATCCGGATTCCCGAAGAGTGCCTGGGCGAGGAGAACCCGGACCTTTTGCGAGTCCTCAAGATCCCGCATCAGCCTGTTGTGCAGACCCTCTTCAATCCCCAGCTTCATCAAGAGGGACGCCGCCTCGGTCTCGGCCTCGTATCCGTTCATCTCGGCAAATTCGGCCTCGATCTCTCCGGCCCGCAACCCGTCCTCATCCGAAAAACTCTCCTTGGCGTAGATCTCGTCCCGTTCGCGCATCAGGTTCCAGAGTCCTTCATGGCCGCGGATAACGGTCTCCAGCACAGTCACCTCATCAAACGCAAAATGATCCTGACGCAGCACTGCAATGCGTTCACGGGGATCCTTGGACACATTGCCCGACGAAGGCTCGATCTCCCCCGACAGGATCTTGAGAAAGGTTGATTTCCCGGATCCGTTGGCTCCGATCAATCCATAACAGTTTCCCGGAGTAAACGAGATTGTAACATTCTTGAAAAGAGTCCGTTTGCCAAAAGACAGGCTGACATCACTGGCGACAAGCATTGCACTGCACTTCCTTTGATAGTGTGATCATGTATCAGGTCGGGCGAAAAAAACGGCCCGCCTGGACAAAGCGGAACCGCTCCACTCTCTTCAAATATACTCAATCCGCTCAGCGGGGGACTGTCCGTTCCATGCCCCATTTTTCTATCGGTGGTGGCGGCTGGTATCCGAGCAGGTACCTGACAGCCTCATCTGGTTCGGCGACAAGGTGGTAGAGACCCGAAAATTCCGGCCTGGCAAAGCCATCCTCAAAAATCCTGGAAAACAGGCGGAGCAGGTCCTGATAAAATCCGGCCGTATCGAGAAACACAACCGGCTTTGCATGATACTGAAGCTGCTTGAGGGTGATGATCTCGAGGATCTCTTCAAGCGTCCCAAACCCGCCCGGCAGGGCGACAAAGCCATCCGCGAGTTCTTCCATCTTTTTTTTCCGGCTTCGCATGTCAGGAGTGACCACGATCTCATCGCAGCCGGTCCATCCAAGAGCGGAGAGCTTTTCAGGTATGATCCCGATGACACGCCCCCCGCCCTCCTTGACACCGGCAGCCACCAGACCCATCAGCCCGACATCGGCGCCGCCATAGACCAGATCAAGACCGGCCCCGGTTATCTCGCGCGCGAGAGCCCGGGCCGCTTCAAGGTAGACCGGGGACACCCGACCACTTGACGAGCAATAGACGCAGACCCTTTTCATCCGTCTATCCTACGTCCTGCCTGCCCTCTGCGCAAGAGATTCTTCATAATCACATGAAAGAGCATGGCGGGAACTTCGCCCCCTGGCGGGGACTTCGCCCCCTGGCGGGGACTTCGCCTCCTGGATCAGCCTGCGGATGCTCTCCCGCTGTCGTCCCCCCTGAGTGAAAGAAGAGCCAATACCGCGCTGGAGGCTGTTCCCACAACAGTCAGGAGAGGTTGCGCCCAAATCGCCGAGGCAAGGCCACAGGCACCACCGGCAACCATGCCAGCAAGAAACCAGTGTCGCTCAGGATATTTTCCTTTTGCCCGGGCCACAAGCGCGACAACAAGCGGAGATGCTATCCCGGCGGTATAGACAGCGTACGAAGAGATCATCAGCCCGATGATATCCCGGAAAAACAGCGCAAGCAGCGTCGCTGCCGCCCCGGCCAGCGCAACAAGAACCCGTACCCGAACCAGATCACTGCTTCCTGCAAGGTCATGTCCGAGGATGCTCCCCGCAGTCAAAAGGCAGGTGTCCGCAGACGAGACCATGGCCGAAACAAGCGCCAGTACAAACAACAGCGCTATCCCTTCGGGCAGGATATTCATCACCGCCCCAAGCAGCGGGTTGCGCTGCACACCGTCACCGGGGAGATCAAGCGCCATCAGGGCAAGGCTTGTTACCAGGGCTCCAAACGCGACAATGGCAACTGCAGCCAAAACCAGTCCACGTCGCGCCACCCCTGCAGAACGGGCAGCATTGATCCGGGAAAACATGTCCGGACCAGCGGCATATGCCCCCAGAAGGGGAAACGCCATAAAAAACAGCCGCTCGGCATCAAACCCCTTGTGCAGAAGCGGCTGAAGCACCAAACCTTCACGGCTGGATCCCTGCCCGGCCAGCAGGACAAACACGATGGTCATCCCGCCCCCCAGAATGAGCAGCTGGATCAGGTCGGTCCTGATAACGCCACGCTGGCCACCGATAACCGTGTACAAGGTAACCGAGAGCCCTGCTATCAGAATCACTACAGCCGGGTCGGCCGCCGAAAACGCCGCGAGAACTGATCCGATGGCAACAAGTTGCGCTGCGATTATTCCCGTCCAGGCAATGACGATGATACTCCCCGTCAGTCTTCCGGCTCCCCGCCCGGCAAGTCTGGCAACCGCATCCGCAATCGAAAGAGCCTTGAGCTCCCACAACGGCCTGGCAGTCAGCCAGGCCATGAGAACAAGTCCGACAGCCCCCAACCCAAGCCACCAAAACGCTGCCCCCCCGAAGGTACGGGCCAGTTCGGCCATCCCGAGGGTCGAAGATGCCCCAACAATGGTTGCAACCAGGGAGGCTGCAACCATAATGCTTCCTGAACGCCGTCCACCGGTGACAAAACCCTCGACACTGGCCATGCGCCGCAGCCCGGGCAGGGCGATGACGAGCATTATCGAGGCATAGAGAATGATTATTGCCATACTCCACTCCAATCACATATACTGGGCTTGCGGGAAAAACCGGAGCGCGGGGTTACGCCTGATGAAACAGATCACCACCAGCAATACAGACACCTGCAGGATGTTTCTCGAAAACTCCTGCGCAATCATGCTGCAGCTGGACACTGCGGGCAATCTTGTCTGGGTCAATGACTGGACAGTGGAATTTTTCGGTTTCGCAAAAGACGAACTTGTCAATCACCCCATTCTCGGAACCCTGGTCCCGCGTACGGAGTCCACAGGGAGAGACCTCGAAGCCATGTTCCGCCGGTTTTACGAATTCCCGCTGGACTTCGTAACGAACATCAACGAAAATACGAAAAAGTCTGGCGATCGGGTATGGATTGCGTGGACCAACCGGGCCCTCTTTGACGACGAAGGCTGGATCAACGGCTTCCTCTCGGTGGGGGTTGAAGTCACAAACGAGCAGCATGACCTGATCAGGCTGCGCAACGAAAACACCCTGCTCAAGAGCACCCTGAATGCCTTTGACGAGGCCATCTTCATCACGGATGCGGGCGGATTGCCCAGGGCGTACAACAAGCCTTTCAGGAATCTCTTCCCAGGCACGCTGGATGCGTTTGCCACACGAAACGTCATGCAGCTTCTTGAGACTATCGCCGGAGATCTCCGCCTCGAAGACCGGGAGGTCTTCCGTCAGACCGCAGGTGCCGCCCTTGCCGCCGCCGG
>JAKPMW010000395.1 GCA_029548715.1 Spirochaetota bacterium
ATCTGCCGCATCTCCTGCAGACACGACAAAACTGCGCCTGACGCATATATGCTATCAGTCACAAAAATAGCGGGAAGCTGTTCAAAAAGCAAAAATTTTCGCTCCAATCGCGCCCAGGAGGCATGAGGCCTGTTCCCCATTACAACCTGACCGCAGCCAGGGCACACCCTCGATAAGGCAAATCCCTTCCCGGCGCGGCTCCCCGTTCATTTGTATATTTTCGTGATGAGTGAGACCATGCCGCTTGACGAGCGAATCCGGACCCTGCCCGAACTGCCCGGCGTCTACCTGATGAAGGGCGCTGACGGGCGAATCCTCTATATCGGAAAAGCCAAGCGGCTGAAACGGCGGGTCGCCTCGTACTTCAACAAGACCCAGGACTCGGCCAAGACGCGGGCCCTTGTCCAGCAAATCAGCAGCATCGAATACATCGTGGCCGGGAGCGAAAACGAAGCCCTCCTGATCGAAGCCAACCTCATCAAGGAGCACACCCCCCGCTACAACATCCAGCTCAGGGACTCAAAGCGCTACCCCTGGCTTGCCGTCAGCATCGGCGAGGACTTCCCCCGGTTTTTCAAGACCCGAACAGCCGGCGACCCGGGAATCAGGACATTCGGCCCCTGGCCAAATGTCTCCGTGATCCGCAACACCATCGCCCTGCTGCACAGGCTCTTTCGCTTCAGGTATTGCAGAAAACGCCTTTCGGAGGGGGTCCTCCTCCCTCCGGTCTGCTTTTACTACCACATCAAGCGCTGCCCCGGACCCTGCGAAGGCCACATCAGCCGGAGCGAGTACCAGGCCACCATTGCACGCGCGATCCTCTTTCTCGAGGGCAAGCATGACGATCTGATCCAGCAGCTTGAGGAACAGATGCGGAGCCATGCACGTGCGCTTGAGTTTGAAAAGGCGGCCGCGATTCGTGATCAGCTTGCCGCCATAGCCGAAGCCAGCATGGTACAGGCTGTTCACAGGGTCACGGAGGAAGGGGCAACCGGCGAGATTGACATTGCCGCCATGGCAGAACACTCCGGCATGGCCGCCTTTGCCCTGCTGGAGATCCGCAATGGGAAACTGGTCGCCCAGCACCTGTACCTTGAGGAAGATGCCGCTGTCAAACCCGAACTCTTTATCCAGTTTTTACGGGCGCATATCATGCGGGATGAGGAAAGCGGGAAGACGACGCCCCCCCTGCTCACCCCCGGGGGCGCACTCGACGAGGAACACCTCAGTGAAGGGAAATTCATGGACCGTCCGCTTGTGTCCGCAGAGACGGCCGATCCCGGACTCAGGCGCCTTCTGGCCCAGGCCGGGGCCAATGCCGCCCTGGCCCTGGACGAGCAGGTCTCCCGCAGGCTCTATGCCGACGGCCTGGCTGATATCCAGAAACTCCTTGAACTCCCCGCCCTCCCCCGCAACATCGAGGCCTTTGACATCGCAAACACGGCCGGCGAGGCAAACGTCGCCGCCTGTGTTCACTTTACCGATGGCCGGCCGGACAAGAAGCACTACCGGAAGTTCAGTATCCTCTCGGTCGAGGGGCAGGACGACTTTGCCTCGATACGGGAAGCTGTCGGGCGCAGATACCAGCGGCTGGCCAACGAGGGAAAGGACCTGCCGGATCTCGTCCTGATTGACGGAGGGAAGGGGCAACTCAACGCAGCCATTGAGGCCATCCAGGCCCTCGGACTTGACCATCTCCGTCTGGCCGCACTCGCAAAAAAAGAGGAGCTGATCCATCTTCCCGGAAAAGGCGAACCCCTTGTCCTTGACCGGCATCGTTTTGCCCTCCGCCTTCTGCAGAGTGTGCGCGACGAAGTCCACCGCTACGTCAACAGCTTTCATGCGCAGCAACGGGGCGGGGCCCGGCGCCGGTCAGCTCTTGAGGACATCCCGGGGATCGGCCCGATCCTGCGCAAAAAGCTCCTCACGCGTTTTGGATCACTGGATGCGGTCCGCGCCGCAGCGGAGGATGACCTCAGCGAGACCCTCGGAAGCCGGGCACGGGCCAGGGCTCTCCTGCAACACCTGCACAAGACTGAGTAATAGCGGGACGGCCTGTCCGCTGCCGCAGCCCGTACCCGTTCGGGCGCTACCTGCGCCCGGACCGGTCCCTGACTGCCAGCACCCGGGCAATGGCAAGCATGACCAGCTCCAGACGCAATCCCGCAACATGGGCCGGCTCGCTCTTGAGCTTCAGGTCCAGCCAGGCAATTCTCCGGATGACCCCTGCAAGCGAAACCGGCCTCCAGCCACCTGCCTGCCGCTGAACCTCGCGAAACGCCATTGGCTGCACCCCGAGAGCGGCCTGGGTGCGCTGCCCCCCGGCCACATAGCGCCAGAGAAGTTCGGCCTGGCGCATGAGCATGATCTGGATATAGACCGGACTCTCTCCTTCGGCCAGCAGTTCGCGAATCTGCTTCTGGACCCTGACCACGTCACCGGTAAAGCAGGCCCCGATGCAGTCAAACACATCGGCGCCCTTCTGCTCCCCGACCACCCAGGCAGCATCGGCCAGCGAAAACCCCTTGCCGGAAAACCTGTTGGCAAGGATCTGGATCGTCTGCTCAATCAGCGCCATGTTTCGCCCGCATGAATCAACAAGGAACTCGCCAAAGCCGGACGGGATCTCCAGCCGGTATTCATGGGACGCCTTCTTCTCGGCCCATGGCGCCAGCCGGTCTTCAAAGAGATCCCAAAAAACCTCGATCCGCCCCACCTTTTCGCAGGCCCGCTCCAGGGGAGCAGAAAATTTGCCCTTGGGCTTCTCGCTCATCAGGACAAGCAGCGTTGACTCAAGCGGCGCGGCAAGATAGCCCTCAAGCTGCTGGCGCGGAAGCTTTTCGGCTTCCTGGACGATGACCGCCTTTTTTCCTCCGAAAAACGGATATGTACTCATTTCGCTGAAAATGTCATCCATCCTGGCATCACCCGCAAAAAACATGCAGCGTGCCGGATTGTTCTGCTCGTCGGCAATTTCATGCGCGGCAAGGATTTCGCGAACCCGCTCACGCTTGGTCACCTTTTCCGGGCCGAGCAAAAGCCAGACCGAACACGAAGCCAGCCCCCTGGCCGGCCTTGCTGCTGAGGTTTTTTCTGCCATTCAGAACTCCTGTATGATCCGCATGCACAACCCGCCCTGCCGGTCCATTTCCCGCTGCACCCTGCACTCACCCGCAAGCGCCACAAGAAACCGTCACGGGCCGCTCTTTCCAGCGGGAGTCTCATTGGTCAGCCCCTGCAAGGCATCATCGATCCCGTCGTTGTTTTTATCCCTGTTGGCCCTCGGCTTCCCGATCAGGATGCCGTTTGAGTCCGTATCGGGAAGGTGTTCGTACCCAAACAGCGGATTGTAGCGGGGGGGCTTGCCCGACATGCACCAGTCGACAATCCAGGCGGAGATCTGGTCAGCCATGTTTTCGGAAACCGTCTCAAGATCGGCAACCGGCGCGGTAACCAGTTGAACCTGACGGACCCCGGTCAGCCGGGAGCGGTCCAGAAGTGGACTCTTTCGCCTGGTATCACGAAAACTGAATTCGACCTCACAACACCAGCGGGCCCGGTCGACCTTGCCGTCAGCACTTCTGCTGACCGGCTCGAGAAAGATCCGCTCAACCCTGACCTCGATCAGTCCGTCAGCCAGGGGGAGCTCGTCAACCGGATACACCTTGCGCTGGGACGAGAGGAGACGGACAATCTCGCGTGTCATCCGCGCAGCCATGCGGCCCGCATCAGCCGGTGCCATGACCGAAAAGACGTACACCGCCTTGAGGTCATCGGGAACAAAATCAGGATGCCTTGACGGAGCAGTTGCGCACGCGGCGAAGATGAAACAGGCAAGGACTGAGCCCGCCACCCGGCCCGGCCCGGCACATCTACTCAGTATCCGCGCCGCCACCATCCGCCTCCGAATTCAATCTGGCACTCTCCAGCCTACTGGATCCGTCTAAAAACCCAGACAACCTTTCCCACGATATCCACCCCGGAAAACCTCATCGGGGAGTACTCGGGATTTTCAGGCTGGAGCATGATCCCGCCCGATCGCCTGAAGAATCTCTTGATCGTAGCCTCGTTTTCGATGAGGGCCACCACGATATCGCCATCATCCGCGTGAGACTGCATCCGTACCAGTGCCAGATCACCATTGTGGATCCCGGCACCGATCATGCTGTCCCCACGCACCCTGAGGGCAAAGACCTCGCTCTGCTCACCGATCAGCGCCTTCGGGAGATAAAATTCTTCCTCAACGTTTTGCTCGGCCAGAATCGGCAGCCCGGCCGATGTGGAACCCATCAGCGGTACCCGAAGCATCGCATCATTGGCCATGGGAATGCGGTCCATAATCTCGATCGCGCGGGATTTTGAGGATGAACACTTGATAAACCCCTTGCGCTCAATGGCCTTGAGGTGATCGTAGGCCCCCTTGACCGAGATCTCGAAATTTTCGCCGATCTCCCTGACTGTCGGGGGAAAACCCTGCCGCTCGATCCGGGCAACGATGAACTCGTACACTTCCTGCTGCTTTTTTGTCATTTGCTTCATAACGCATACCTCTACCGCAGATTATACTACACTCCTGTAGGGCATTCAAGCGATTATTCACGCGCGCGCAGGATCCATCTGCACGCCCGCTGCCCTTTCGGGGAGCGGAACCGGGGGCACGCAGCCAGACCGGCTCATTCCTCACATTCGATTCCCAGCGCATTGATCTTGCGATGGAGATTGCTGCGCTCGATCCCCAGAATCCTGGCGGTCTTGCTGATATTCATTCCGTTTTCACGCAGCTTCTTGAGAATGTACTCCTTTTCAAAGGCATCCCGTGCCGCCTTGAGACTGGCGTGGGACGACTCAAGCAGAGCCGTATCGGGCGACAGACCTCCCTGGGGAGCGCCTTCCCTGCGTTCAAGAAAGAATTTTTCCAGCCCCTGCCGGTCAATGGTTGTCCCCGGGAGCATGATGATGGCCCGCTCAACGACGTTTCGCAGCTCGCGGATGTTGCCCGGCCAGTCATGGGATTGCAACAGCCCGATCGCATCCTCTGTAAACACACAGGTCTCCCGCGCATTGACCCGGCAAAACCAGGACGAAAAATGACGGACAAGGTCTTCCATATCCTCGAGACGGTCCCTCAGGGCCGGCAGATGGACCGGGATGACATTGAGGCGGTAGAAGAGATCTTCTCGAAAATTACCCTTTGCGATCTCTTCACGCAGATCCTTGTTTGTCGCAGCGATCACCCG
>JAKPMW010000399.1 GCA_029548715.1 Spirochaetota bacterium
CGCAGCCAGTCGGGTTCTGTGGCCTTGACAGTGCTACTTGAACCTGTCAGAACCGGCTTTTTGAAAAACGGATCACTGCGGAGTTTTTCCTGGAGCGCGACTGAGGATTCGTCTTCCTCTCCTCCGATCGCATAGAGAGCACCCATGGTGCCGACGACGATCTCCTTGGCTGAAAAACCGGCGATCAGCGCCACCCCGATTTTCCAGTCATCCAGTCCGATCGGGGCCAGGACCGGTGCGATCAGGGAGCCAAGCTGTCCGGCATAGCTCTGCTTCATCTCGGCCGCCTTCTGGAGGTTGGCAAGTTCGCTGCGCTGGTTGGTTTCGGCTTCAGGGATTGCGGCAATGCGTGCCTCCCAGGCCCTGCTGCTGATTTCGTCAGGCTTGGGGTAGCTGGTCAAAAACCAGATGACGATCGCCGCAGCCAGAATGACTGTCCCGGCCTTTTTGATATAGGACCAGGCCTTGAGCCACATCTGCGAAAGGACTCCGCGCCAGGCCGGGAGGCGGTAGGGCGGGATTTCGAAGACAAAGGGCGAGGTCTCACCCTTCCAGACAAAGCTGCGGAAGATCTTGGCCGTGAGGATGGCGACCAGGACCCCGAGGAGATAGAGCCCGAAGATCACGTTGGCTCCGGCACCGCCCGGGAAAAAGGCTCCAGTGATCAAGAGATAGACCGGGAGCCGGGCACCACAGCTCATGAAGGGGATCGTCAGCATTGTGGTCAGGCGATCGCGCCGGTTTTCGATGGAGCGGGTGGCCAGGAGCGCCGGGACGTTGCAGCCAAAACCGACCAGCATGGGGATAAACGAACGCCCGTGCAGTCCGATGGCGTGCATGGCGCGATCAATCACAAAGGCAGCCCGGGCGAGATATCCGCTGGACTCAAGAAGCGAGATGCAGAAAAACATGATCATGATCTGGGGGACAAAGACCATCACCCCGCCGATCCCGGCGATGATGCCATCGACAAGGAGACTCTGGATCATGCCCGGTTGGAGGGCATCGGAGACGGTTTTTCCGAGAGCGGCGAAGCCCGAATCCACAAGCTCGATCAATGGTGACGAGACATCAACCGAAAGCCAGAAGACAAGGTACATTACTGCAAAAAAGACGGGCAGGCCAAGAAACCGGTTGACGAGGATCTTGTCGATTCGTTCGGATGGACTGGGGACCGGGGCCTTTTCGCGGCGCATTGAACGGGCGACAATCCGTTCGATGACGCCTGAACGTTGTGAGCCGATGTAGACATCACTCTCGACACCGGTTGTCTGGCGGATTGCACTGCGGACATCGCTGATGATCCCGCTCAATCGTTGCCGGCGGTCGTCATCACAGCCCGAACAGAGGTCATCCAGAAGATAGACATCATTTTCGAGGAGGAGTTTGGCTGCCCAGGGCGCGTTCCAGAGACAGCCGCTCTCGCATGCTGCGCTGATGGCGTCAACCAGGGGAGCTATCAGCCGTTCGGCCTGTTCGTCAAAGGGGACGGGGTTGGGGCGGGTGGCTCGCTCGGTCTTGAGCCGCCCGGACTCGCGGATGACAGTCTCGATCAGCTCATTCATTCCCCAGCGCTTGCTACCGATGGTAGGCACGACCGGGACCCCGAGGGCTTCGGAGAGTTTTTTTGGAAAGACCTGCAGACCGTTTTTGGCTGCCTCGTCGGTCATGTTGAGGGCAATCACGAGAGGGAGCCCCATCTCGAGGAGCTGCAGCGTAAGCTGGAGGTTCCTCCCGAGGTGAGAGGCGTCGATGACCTGGATGACAATGTCCGGCTGCTCAAGCAGGAGGACATCGCGTGAGACCTTTTCGTCTGCCGAACGGGCGTTGAGGCTGTAGGCGCCGGGGAGGTCGATAAAACGCATGGCGGTTGCGCCATGCTTGCGGGTTCCCTCGATCCGTTCGACGGTCACTCCGGCGTAGTTGCCCACCTTCTGGCGGGCGCCGGTCAGATTGTTGAAGATAGTGGTCTTTCCGGTATTGGGGTTGCCTGCCAGGCAGCAGACCAGGGTGGCGGGTGCGCTCATGTGCGGACTCCTTCCATACTGACGAGGACAGTACGGGCTTCGCGTTTGCGCAGGGCGATGTGGCAGCCATCGAGATCGATTTCGATCGGGTCTCCCAGTGGTGCTGTCCGTACATAGCGCAGTGTTTTTCCCGGAAGGATTCCCATCTCGACGAGGCGTCGCCGGATATCGTCGCCGGCAGTGACTGCCTCGACACAGGCGGTCTGGCCGGGCTTCATGTCAATAATGCTGGGCATCTATCCCTCCTTGTGCAGGTTGATTGAAATGGAGAATACGGAGGAAACCGGCACCAGTCCAGAAAAAAGTTATGAACTCCTAAAAAAGTTATAGCCGCCTAAAAATTTTATCCGTACGTTCGTTCCAAGAATCTCACAAGGAGGCGAGAATGACTCGCATTGCTTCAACTGTTTTTCTGCTGCTTGCTGTTTCTGTGGTTTCCCTTGCGGCCGGTGAGCCCGGTCAGACTGCCATTACATGGCAGGGGTTTGCTGACACAAGGGCCGGGCTGACAGGATCGGATTCAAGTCTTGAGCTTTCGCAGATTGAGGTATCCCTCAGTGCGCTGGTTACTCCCTGGCTCTCGCTGGACGCCACACTGGCAGGTGATGGTCTGGACGGAATCGGGCTGGGTGCCGGATATATGACGCTCAAAC
>JAKPMW010000406.1 GCA_029548715.1 Spirochaetota bacterium
TGAGGTCATGCCAGAGCTCTGCGGTCGAGCGGTGGGCCAGGGCGTAGGCATGCGTGTGCGTGACTATTTTCGGATAGCCGGTTGTGCCCGAGGTAAAGTACATCAGGAGTGGTTCGTCGATTCGTGTTGAATGCGCTCCCCCGAGCGGGACGAATTCGGGAGAGGAGGGGGCAATTCCACTCCAGAAGTCGATCCAGCCTGACAGATCGCCTCCGACACAGACGAAATGCTTGACGGTATCCATCGAATCGCGGATGCTCTCGAATTTCGGAACATCCTGAGGGGTGGCAATCACCATCCGGATCGAGGCACGGCTGGTCCGGTACCCGATGTCCTTGGGCTGCAGGGTTGTGGCTGAGGGGACGGCGACAGCACCCAGCTTGGCCAGGGCGATCATGATCAGCCACCATGCCGGAATCCGGGGGAGCATGATCAGGACGCGGTCACCCCGCTCGATCCCAAGCCCCTGAAAAAAATTCGCAATCCGGTTGGACTGGATGCGCAGATCCCTGAACGTCAGCCGCTCTTCGGAGTAGTCTTCGTCAACAAAGTGCAGGGCGACGCGGTTCCCGTTCTCCCGGGCATGCCGGTCGATGACATCGAATGCAAAATTGAAATATTCGGGATACTCGATAGTGTATTCCCGGCGCAGTTGCTCGTAGTCAAATCCGCTCTCCATGTCCTGCTCCCGTCTGGATGATCTGTACAGCATACCGGCCTGAGCCCGGGGATGCAAGCCTCAAGGCGGAACGCGTCCCGCAACAATTCCGGACCAAATCCGGTGAGGCAGCAGGGTGCCACGACGACCTCTGGTTATGGCGTCCCGTGTCTTTGTGTCTGGCCGGGCTTTTTCTGCGGGAGCACATGCGCCGGCAAGCGGCAGCCGGCAAGCGGCAGCGTGTCAGTTGAGCTGGGGCAGCCCCTGCTCAAGGAGTGTGGTGGCGGTCTGCGCATCGAGGGGCTGGCCGAAAAGGAATCCCTGGATGTAGTTGCAGCCGGACTCTTCAAGAAAGGCCAGCTGCTCGGGCGTCTCGACTCCCTCGGCGATGATATCCAGGCCGAGACTGCGGGCCATTGCGATGATGGCCCGGGTAATGGACATGTCTTCCCGGCTTCCAGGGATGTCATTGACAAACGACCGGTCGATCTTGAGCATGTTGATCGGAAAGTGCTTGAGGTAGCCAAGCGACGAATAGCCGGTGCCAAAATCATCAATCGAAATCCTGATTCCCATTCCGTGGAGTTCGTTGAGAAGGTGAATGCTGGTCTCGTAGTTTTTCATTGCCACGGTTTCGGTGATCTCGATCTCGAGAGCCTGGGGCGGGGTCCCTGTGCGCTGCATGACGGCACCCACCAGGTCCAGCATGTTGCGGTTTTCGAACTGCCGTGCCGAAAAGTTGATGGCAACATGGATGTCCGTGTGTCCGGCGAGTCTCCAGGCGGAGATATGTTCGCAGGCCTGGGTCAGGACCCATTCACCGATACTGATGATCATCCCCGTCTCTTCGGCCGTGGGGATGAAGTCCAGGGGGGAGACCAGTCCCCGGGTGGGGTGTCGCCAGCGGATCAGAGCCTCAAAGCCCTTGATCCTGCGCTCGGGAAGCGAAACCATCGGCTGGAAAAAGAGCTCGAATTCGTTGTTCTCAAGGGCGCGCCGCAGGTCATTTTCGACCTGGAGGGCGTGCAGGGCCTGACTGTGCATGCCCTTGTCAAATACGATGTATCGCGCGCCGCCGGCAGCCTTGGCCCGATACATGGCGGTTTCCGCGTCGCGGAGCATTTCTTCGGGGCGTGTATAATCCTGCTGATACATGGTCAGGCCGATGCTGATCGTCGGATAGATCTTGCTGTGGTTGATCACGATGGGCAGGGAGAGGGCTTTTTGTATCCGCCGCGAGAGCCGGGTCGCAAAGACGATGCTCTGGACGCTTTCGAAGAGAATGGCAAATTCGTCGCCACCCAGCCGCGCGAGTGTGTCTTCCGATCTGAGATAGGCCTGCAGGCGGGCCGCAACCCGCACAATCAGGGCATCCCCGCCCGAGTGGCCCAGGCTGTCGTTGATCAGCTTGAAGCGGTCAATATCGATGTAGAGAATGGCAAACCCCGCGTCACTGCTCCTGCGGGAGCGGGCCATGGCCAGCTTGAGTCTGTCCATAAAGAGTGAGCGGTTGGGCAGGTTGGTCAGGGGGTCATGAAACGCGTCGTGCAGCAGGGTAAACTCGGCGTGCTTGCGCTGGGTGATGTCCGATTGGGAGCCAGCCACCCGGGTAACCGTGCCGGCAGCGTCGCGGACCGCCAGTCCGTGGCAGATCATCCAGCGCCAGCCGCCATCCTTGTGCCGGATGCGGTATTCAACCTCGATGCATTCGCTCTCGGCCCGCAGATGGGCGTCAACCGCTGACTTGAGGCGGGGGAGGTCCTCGTTATGGATCAGGTCGTACCAACTGTCCAGATCCGGGCGGATATCCTTTGCTTCATATCCGAGCATCTCGTACCAGCGTGGCCCGTAATAGACCCTTCCGCTTACGAGATCCCAGTCCCAGAGTCCGTCATTGGTGGCCCGGGCTGCCAGGGCATAGCGTTCTTCGCTGTCACGCAGCGCCTGTTCGGTGCGGCGTCGCTGGGTGATGTCACGGCAGACAAGCAGGACAAGCTCCTCGCCGGCGATATTCATCCGGCTGGCGGTCATTTCGGCCGGAAAGACGGCCGCATCATGCCGGCGCAACCGGCCTTCCCAGATATGGGGGTGCTCTCCATCCAGGGTCGAGATATGGCCTCTGGTTTCGTGGGTCGCCTCCGGATCCTGCAGCTTTGCAATGGACTGGTGCAGGAGTTCATCCTTTGAATAGCCAAGGAGCTGGCAGGCAGCCGGATTGACCTCGTTGATCAGAAGTGCCCCGGTCGTGGCTTCACCGCTCAGGATAAATGCCCCATAGGGGAGTTCATCAGAGAATGCATGCAGGAGGCGGGCCTCGATCGTCGTCAGCAGCCGGCGGCGCTGCTGGGCGATAAAGCGGGCAATCAGCTCGCTCAGGCGCGAGGCAAGCCAGCCCTGCTCGGCTGCCAGCCGTTCGCTGACCGATGCGGGGAGAGCCTCAAGGGCAAGCAGTCCGACGGGATATTCGTCAAGGGAGAGGATGACCAGACTGCTCTGGCCGGCCTGGAAGCGTGCGAGCAGCTCGCTTTCCCGGGGGCTGGCGGATGGGAGGAGCTCCTCTGGCGCGTGAAACGGGGATGCTGACCCGGTGAGCGAGGGAAAGAGGCTGTGGGAGAGCGGCATGGACGTATCGTAGATTCGCCGGGCGGCAAAGGAGGCCAGATCCCGCATGTCTTCGAGGTTGCTGCCGGAATCGGTGCTGACAAGGATGCTTACGTGCCCGCAGGCGAAGTATTCCCGAAGATGTACTGTCAGCCGGCGTAGCGCCTCGGGGAGGCTGAGTCTGTCAGCATCGGCAAGAAGCGAGGCAAGGGGGCATGAAGAGAGCGCACAAGGTATGGGCGGCCTGAAACAGGCCCCCGCTGTCTCCGTCCCCGCCGAATGCCTGGTGACATACGCTGTAGTCTTCCACGGACGATGCTCCACTGGTATATCAGATGCCTTGGTACAGAGTAACGCAATATGGGCATAACTGCAAGCACTTGTCTCGGAAAATATGCGCGATGGGCCGGGTGCCCTCTGATGACGGGGAAAACGAATTCAGTATAAATACGGATTTACAATTTCGGGCTGCGGGGGCATTCTGTATTTCGGATCGGAATTGCGAACAGGAGAAGCTTTGCCCGTACCTTAAGGAGGGGGTGCATGCGCACCATACGTTTCAAACTTCTTTTTACCGTGAGCGTTTCGACTGTTGTCTTGCTGGTGCTGCTCGGGGTGCTCGTGATTTTGCAGTCACTTGGCGAAATACGCCCCTTTGCCGAACAACTGGCCCGCGAAGTGGCCAGGGCAAGAGCGGACGAGGTTGCCCGCTGGCTTGATGGTGTCCAGACGGATGTGCGGAGGTACGCCTCACTGGATGTGATTCGCAGGGCCAGGCCACAGGAGATCGAGCCCTTTCTGGCCGGGGTTGCTGCCGGCCTCGAAGCACACTACGAGATCCTGTTTTTTGCCTGGCCTGACGGGAGATACCACACGACACAGGCTGTCAGGGGAAGTGTTCTTGACCGGGATTACTTTCAGGCGATTGTTTCGGGCAAGAGCGATTTTGTCATCAGTGACCCTGTCATCTCCCGCTCGACCGGGAATGCAATCATTGTCATAGCTTCTGCAGTCAGGGACCACACCGGCAGGCTTGCGGGTGTGTTTGCGGCCACGGTCAAGACGGATACCCTTTCGTCCATTGTTGACCGGATGAAGATCGGGCAGGCCGGGTTTGGCTCGATTGCCGACGGAAGCGGCCTCCTGATAGCACATCCGGACCGGTCCCTGACGATGAAACTCAGGCTGACCGAAGCCGACAGCAAGGGCTACCAGGGGATGAATGCCATCGGACGGAGCATGACCAATGGCAGGCCCGGAAGCGGGGTTTTTCGCAGGGCAAACGGGAGCGAAGGCCTGGTGCTGTTCGAACCGGTTCGCGGCGCTCCCCGCTGGCAGTTTGCGGCAGTCATCATGCTGGCCGACCTGATGTCCACTGCGTACTCGCTTGCGCTGACGATCGCCATTTTGACGGCCATCATCCTGGTGGTCCTGCTTGGCATGACCTGGGTGCTGGCAACCCGGATTACCCGGCCGATCGGCCTCATGGTTCATCGTGTCCGCGATCTCTCCGAGGGTGAGGGTGATCTCACGAAAAAGATTGAGGTCGGGACGAATGACGAGCTGTCCATCCTCGCCGATCGTCTGAACCTGTTTATCGGGAACGTCCGCAGCGATATTGTCTTGATCAAGGATCGTGCGGCCGGGATGAAAAAAAGCACTGAAGAGCTGGCGACCATTGCGGCTGACGGGGCTTCGGCTACCGAGCAGATCTCCGCCCAGTCCCAGACGATTGCCTCAGCGACAACCGAGATGGACCAGAGTCTCCAGGTTCTCGCCAGTTCCATTGAGGAGATGTCGATTTCGGTTTCCGAGGTGGCCAAAAAGGCAGCCGAGGCAGCAGCATCGGCCGCAGAGGCGGATACTGCCGCTGCAGAGACTGACGCGGTTGTGGCAGCCCTCTCGTCAAGCGCCAATGATATCGGACGCGTGGTTGAGCTGATTGCCGGGATAGCCGGGCAGATCAATCTTCTTGCGCTCAATGCGGCCATCGAGGCAGCGTCTGCCGGCGATGCGGGGCGGGGATTTGCGGTTGTGGCCGCGGAGGTCAAGGAGCTTGCAGAACAGACGGCATCCTCGACCGGCGAAATCAAGTCCCGGGTTGGCGAGATGCAGCAGAGTACCGCAGGTGCCGTCCATGCCATGCAGCGGATCAGGGGTGTGATCTCCCGGGTCAGCGAAATCAGTGTGGCAATTGCCAGCTCGGTGGAGGAGCAGTCCATTACGACCAGGGAGATTGCCTCCAATGTTGCACAGACATCAAAGGCTTCGGGTGAGGTCTCCGGAAACATCAATTCGGTTGCAACCGGTGCGGCCCAGACTGCAGCTGGTGTTGCCCGTTTGCGTGAGCTTGTCCGTGATATCAGTGCAGTGGCAGAGGATCTGGCGGGGTTGGCCGGAAAATTCCGGACCGAATAGGCAGGATCGTGTCCGGGGTGTGGTATACTGGCTTGGTTGTGATGAGGAGAGGCAGGAGGGCAGAATATGTCGGTAGACTTTGAAGGACTCTTTGAGAGTTTTGTGGCCGAATCGGCCGAGATGCTTGACCGGGCCGAAGGTTCGGTGCTTGAACTCGAGAAGGGCTTTAACAAGGAGATTGTAAACGACATCTTCCGGGCCTTCCATACCATCAAGGGTGATTCAGGCATTTTTGGCCTGCAGGATATCACCGACACGGCCCACGCACTTGAAAACATGCTTGACATGATGCGGGCCGAGAAGCTCCAGGTGACGATGGAGCGGATTGATCTGCTCCTGACCGGTATCGACAAGCTGCGCCAGATGATCGCGGCGGCCCGGGTTGGTCCGGGCGGGGTCCAGCTTTCCGACGAGGGCGATATCAAGACCCTCCTGGATACGTTGCACAGGGCGGTTGCCGGGGATGGCGCAGTCCTGCCTGAAAAGCCGCAGACCATTGTGCGGCAGAGTTCCTCAGGAGCGGGCGGGGCTTTTTCGCTTCGAATTCCCAAACGGTACCGGCTGGATGCTGAAGCCCGGGGGCTGTTTCTCAGCCTTGTCTATGTCGATTTGTACGCCCAGGGCATCTCTTCGCTGCTTGAGATTCGCCAGTTGCTGGACAACCTCGAGGATCAGGGCTGTCTCCTGATGCAGGGTGTTCTCGAAAACATGCTGCCGGGGAGGGGGCCCGGTGCTGACGGGTCGCTTTTGCCGTACTACATGGTTCTGGCGACACAGGAGCCGGTCGAGCCTTTCATGAGTCGCCATGGTATCGGCGGAAAGGTATTGCGCGTTCTGTATGCACCCAAAACCGGAGCCGGAAAGCCTGTCACGGGATCTGCGGGGCCGGTCGACCTTGTTGAGGAGGATACTCCGACTCCTGTTGAGCCTCAGTCCCCTGCCTCCGCGCCTTCTGTGCCGCAAACCACCGGAGAAAAAGAGGGTGCGGCCGAAGAGGATGTCATGCTTGATGAGGGCCGGGGGGCGGCAGGGATGATCGTCCGGATGCCTCCCAAAAAGGAAAAAAAGACTCCCGTCGAGGATAGTTCCGGGGCGGGAGAATCCAGGGATGGCCTGCAGGCGACCGCAAAAAATGCCAGCCAGGCCATTCAATCCATGCGTGAGGCCTCGAACGAGACGCACCTCAAGGTAAGTGTGGCTCTGCTGGATGAGCTGATCAACCTTGCCGGGGAGACGATCATTGCGCGCAATGACCTTATGCAAAAGGTCGAACGCATCAAGGATCCCGCCCTGGCGGTTACCTCCAAAAAGGTCAGCTATCTGGTGACAAAGCTTCAGGAAAGCATCATGCGGACGCGGCTTCAGGAGATCGGGACGATCTTTCAGCGTCTGCCCAGGCTTGTCCGCGACATTTCCCTGCTTACTTCAAAGCAGGTTGAGCTGATCACCGAGGGAGGGGATGTAGAGCTGGACAAGACCCTGATCGATGCTATTGTTGATCCGGTGATGCATATGGTTCGCAACTCGATTGATCATGGCATCGAGCCGCCCGAAGTGCGGGCCAGGGCAGGCAAGCAGGAAAAGGGGATCCTCAAACTCTCGGCGACCTTGCGGGGAGGAAACGTCATCCTCAGGATCATTGATGATGGAAAGGGGCTGGATGCCGAGGGTATCAGAAGCAAGGCCCTGTCCAAGGGCCTGATCAGCGAACGGCAGGCGGCCGAGGCCACCAATGAGGAATTGTATGAACTGATCTTCGAGCCGGGTTTCAGCACGGCTGAAACAATCACCCAGACATCGGGCCGGGGCGTGGGCATGGATGTGGTCCGGACCAATTTCAAGCGTGTGGGCGGGACCGTCGATGTCGCAAGTGAAAAGGGCAAGGGCACAACCATCACGGCCACCCTGCCCCAGACCCTCTCCATCATCACCTGCCTTATGGTGGAGATTGCCGCCAAGCGGTATGCGATGCCCCAGCAGAATATCGAAGAGCTGATCCTGATTGACCCCGAGCAGTTGACCACGGTTGAGTCCCATCTGATGTACCGGCTGCGGGGGCATCTTCTGCCTCTCGTCAAGATCGGAGAGGTTTTGTATCCGGACAGGAAGCTGGAGCGCGAGCCGCGCTATATCGCGGTTGTGCGCTCGGACCGGCACCGTTTCGGAATGATGATTGACGATATCATCAATCCCGAAGAAATCGTCGTCAAACCCCTGGGCGAGCATTTTTCTGACCTGACCATTTTTTCGGGAGCGGCCATCCTTGGCGATGGCGAGGCGGTACTGATTCTCGATATTCCCGGTGTGGCCCGCTTTACCAATCTCCAGAGCAATCTGCGCGAGGACCTTGAGGCTTCCGCAAGGGAACGCAGCCAGGTCGAGGAAAAGGAGAGCGGGTACCTCCTGGTTGGTGTGGCCGGAAACCAGTTTGCCATGCCGGTCAGTTCGGTCCCGCGGATTGAAAAGATCACCCGCGAGCGGATCGAGTCGTTTATGGGGATCGAGACTCTCATTTTCAACGACGAGATTGTTCCGCTTTTGCGTCTGCAGAGTGTGTACCGCTTGCCGGGTCGTGAGGCTGCGGGAAGTGACATCTATGTGCTGATTTTCAATGTTCACGACATGCGTGTGGGTATTGTTGTTGATACGATCAGGAGTGTGGTGGGAAGTATCGGGCACATCGAGACAGGAGCCTATCTCGGGGAGTCTGTCAATGGGCAGGCCATTGTCAACGGAGACAAGACGGTGGTGCTGGACGTTATCGACCTGATCGGCCGCATGCAGCAGACCAAGTTCCGTGATCTGCGTGCATATATCGAAAAGGGCATGCCGGATACTGCGGCTGCCACCGAAACGACGGAGGCCTGAGAACCATGAAAATTGATGATTCGGCAATTGTGGGGGGAAGGCAGATCCTGACATGGAAAATCGGTGAGCGCCTTTTCGGGATGGATATCGGGCATTGCCGTGAGGTTGACAAGGACAAGGTTATTGTCGCTGTTCCCCACTCGCGCAAGGAGATTGCGGGGATTGTCAATCTTCGGGGTGATGTCGTGACAGTGATTGATCTCAGGGTATTGCTCGGGGGAGAGGTCTTGCGGGAGGATGATGACGGAAAGTCAGTCATTATCAGGCTCAAGTGTCGCAACCAGCACGTGGCACTCAAGGCTGATTCCATCTATGATGTCCTCTCGGTGACCAATGACCAGTTTGAAGGGACTCCGGCCCATCTCTCCGAAATCGAGGCACGCTATATCCAGTCGGTTGCGATGACGCCCAAGGGATTGGTGGTCATACTGAATCCGGACGAAATCCTGAGGGGAGCATCCTGAGAGAATGCCGCCAGAGAGAGACAAAAAAATTCGGATCATGATCGTGGATGACTCCCTCGTCTTCCGCAGCCTCCTGCGGGATGTGCTGGGGGAGGATGCGCGGATTGAGGTCGTGACCCAGGCGGTCAACGGCAGGCTGGCCTTGCCC
>JAKPMW010000425.1 GCA_029548715.1 Spirochaetota bacterium
GCGGCCTCAGGCCTGGTCCCGCCGGGCGTCCAGAATGGTAAAGCGGACCATGTTTTGCCCGTTCCAGGCGTTTATCCCGAGATTCCCTGCAAGCGAGATCCGCTCCCCCGGCTCAAAAAGCATCTCGCCGGCCGCAACCCCAAAGGCAACCCCGTCAACCCTGCACCCGTCCCGGGTACGCACCCGTATCTGGCGGTGCCGTCCCTGGTCCCCGATACTGCGGCAGGCTTCAACGATGGCCCCGCAGAGCGCGAAAACCGGCTCGGGGTTGCCGGCCCCAAAGGGCGCCAGCTGCAAGAGCTCCTGGGCCGTCTCAAGGCTGCACTCTCTCCCGCTGATCTCGCAGTCAATCTGGATCGCAGGCCCGTCATCCGGCAAGATGGCATGCGCCTCGGCCCACGAACGGGCGCTCTCCTCGAAAAGCGCCAGCCTGTCAGCCGCAATGGAAAATCCGCCGGCGGCAGCATGGCCGCCGCCCTTGATGAACATGTGGGCAAAACTGGCAATAAAGGCCGAAACGTCAAAGCCCGGCACCGAGCGGCATGAGGCCACCCAGACATCCTCATGCCCGTTATTGGACATGGCAATCACGGGCAGGGTACACTCTTCACAAAGCTTTCCGGCAATCAGGCCCACAATCCCGTGCTGCCAGGCCGGATTACGGACGATGATGAGCCTTTCGCCGGCTGCCCGCACCGATTCAGCCGTTTGCCTGGCGGCAACCATCGCCGCACTGACCATTCCCTGCCGCTCGGCATTGAGCCGGTCGAGTTCCCTGGCCATCAGCCCTGCCCGCTCCTCATCTGTCTCAAGGAGAAGATCCAGAGCCAGGGCCGGATCCGCCAGACGCCCGGCCACATTGAGACGCGGAGCCAGCCGATAGGCAATCATGGAGGCATCCATTGGCTGGACGACCTTGCTGACTGCAGCCAGAGCCCGGACACCTGCCGATTTTGACACAGGGATGACCGTCAGACCCAGCTTTGCGAAGATCCTGTTTTCACCAACAAGGGGCACCACATCCGCGATCGTACCGATTGCCACCAGATCAAAGGCCCATTTGAGGAATCTCTCGGCCTCGGCAGGCGGGACAGTGCGGGCCAGAACAGCCGCCGCCAGCTTGTACGCCATCCCCACCCCGGAGAGCTCACGAAACGGATAGGCCTCGCCTTCAAGCCAGGGATCCAGGACAGCCAGCGCGGGCGGAAGCTCGGCCGGAGGACGATGGTGATCCGTGATGATCAGGTCAATCCCCATCTCATGTGCAAGAAGCGCTGCCTCACCCCCGCTGATGCCGTTGTCCACAGTGATGATCAGGCTGGCCCCGGCCCGGCGGGCCCGTTCCACCAGCTCGGGGGAAAGCCCATACCCGTCATGGATCCGGTGGGGAAGAATGGTAACAGGGCGCGCCATGCCCAGTGCGGCACAGAGCCTGCAGAGGAGCGCTGTCGCCGTTATCCCGTCGGCATCATAATCGCCAACGATGGCGATGGTCTCACCGGATTCACGAGCAGCCAGAATACGGTTGACCGCAAGCGGCATATCACGAAAGAGCAGGGGGCTGTAGAGCGCGTTGAACCCGGGAGCGAGAAATTCGGCAACAGCCTCATCACCCTCAACCCCCCGGAGGGCGAGCAGTCTGAGAGGAAGCGACTTTGCCCGCACCGGTTCCGGAATCTCTGCAAACACCCACCTGGCCATGGCAGTAATGTAGTTCCCCCACGGCACCCCAGTCAAACTCTCCAGAACCTGGCCCGGGATGCCGATAGGGAGGTGTTGCCGGAGCAAGATCCCGCGGAGGAACCAGCGCCATGTCCACGACCTGCAGTCTGCGCCTCTTTCGTGCGATTGACACGCTTGATCCGGCTGAACGGGATTACTGGCAGGGCTGGGTAAACAAGCGTGAACACCTCAAGCGTGAGTATCCACAGGGCATCCCCATGCGGATCCTCTTTCCGGCCGGCATATTCAGCATGCGCGAGCTCCATGGCGCCTACTGCATCGGACCTGACGGACGGGCCTGGGTAACCTCGGCCAGCATCGAGGGCTGCATGATCCCCGGCTCACGGGAGGTGCCCCTCCCCTGGTACCTCCTCTTCGCCTGGACACGGGAGTACGTAGCGTCCATGGATGAGGCCCTGGCCTCGCTTGAGCGGGCGGGAAACCTGATCCGCGCCATCCTTGAGATACAGCGCTTTGATCTTCTGCGGGAGGAATCCTGCATCTACCTGCTGCAGCATTGTCGTCCACCCCATATCGCCTCACTGGCTGCCTATCTGGCCAGTGAGGATGGTGCCGGCTATATCGAACTGGTTTACGGTGACACCGGTCTTGCCTGCGATCCCCTGATTTCGGGGCGAATCCTTGAGGACAAGCGCCTGCATATCTTTCCCCGCCAGATCGCAGCGGCTCTCGAATTGCTGACAGCAGGCCAGCACCTTCAGGCCGAAGAACTCCTTGAAGAGGTCTGCCTCATCCACCGCTATCTGACATCAGCCGCCCTGCACAAGCAGGCCCTTGTCGAGGCATGAAACCGGGCAGGGCCGCGGCGAGGCTTGCTTTTTTTTCCCTGCTGGTACACACTGTCACCCTATACAATTCATGAAGGGATACTCCGATGCCTTCCCCATCCGATGACAGCTTCCTCAACGAACTCGATTCGCTTGAGGCACCGTCAGCCAATCAGTCCGCTACCCGGACGCGCATGCGCGTCAGCCCGGGAATGGTATCCCTGCGCTACCGCTTCAAGCAGCTCTGGAAAGTCGCGGGCATCGAACTCGCCTGCATCGTTTTGCTCTTTTTCTCCCTGCGCCAGATCCTGCACACCGGAACAGGCACCGAAGAGGGTCGGCAGATTGCCGCGCAAAGCCTGCAGCTCGCCCGGGGAGATCTCGACCTTTCAAAAAAAACCGGTCCGGCCGGTCTGGATGCCAATGCCCGGATTGCATGGCGCACAGCCCACGCTGACAGCGTCCTTTTGCCGCTGGCCCTGGTTACCATCCTCACTGGCGGGGGTGAAGAAATCCTGAATCTGGTTACCATCGCTCTCGCCCTCCTGGCCATCTTTTGCATCTACGCCACCGGAAAAGAACTCTTTGCCCCGGAGTTCGGCATCAGTGCTGCGATTTTCATGACGCTCATCCCGTCCTTCATCACCCATGCCTCAGGGCTGTTTGCCATCACCTTTGGCTACGCCTATTCAGGTCTGGCGCTCTGGCTTGTAGCCCGCTCCCGCAGGAGTGACGGTATCGTCTCCCTCATGCTGGCAGGGGCATGCATCACCCTGGCCATGCATGCCGAGCCCCTCTTTTTCTACCTGCTTGTCTTCCTCGCACTCTTCTGGACCGAGTCAGGGGCCTCACTGCGCCAGATCCTCCCCCTGGCGGGAGGACTTGCTGCAGCCGAGCTCATCCTCGCCCTGCTCTCCCTGGCGACAAGCGGGATGTCCCCCTTCGCCGGCATGGCCGGTCTCTTCGCCTCCGACAAGGGCCTCGATCCATCAGGCTATACCGGACTGGCAGACCTCTTCGGCCAGCTCTTTACCAACCCCCAGGTCCTGCCCTTCGCCCTGCTTGCCGTCTTCGGGATCGGGTACACCCTGCGGGCCAGTCGTTCCAGTTTCCCCTGGCAACCGATGCTCCTGCTTGCGGCAGCCTATTTTACCCTGGAATTTGTCCCCAAGTCGTTTTCGCCCTGGACAACGCTGCCCAAGGATGGACGAATGCTGGCGGTGCTGGCGGCCCCTCTCGCCCTTGTCGCCGGGAACCTCCTGGCCGGACTGGGAAACCGCCTCATGCTCCGCTGGCTGGCCATTGGCTGCACCGCCCTCTCCGTGCCGCTCCTCTTCCTCTACTGAGACCGCAAAGGATCACCCATGCTCCCATTTGAAAAACTGGCTACCCCCCACACCATCATCCCGGGAATCGTCATCCTGATCCTCTTTGTGCTTGTGCTGGCCAATCTTGTGCCGGCCTCCCCTCTGGCTCCGGGAACCGTCCTGTACGAAAAAAACAACTTCGGCTATCAGCCTGTGGCCACAACTGAAACCTCCAACATGGTTCGTGTCCACCAGCAGGCCGGTGCGTTTGTCCAGATCGGAATCAATAACCCACCGGCCAAGCTCTGGGTCCCGGCACAGGCCCTGGCCGGCCGGTATCCGCTTCCGGCCCAGCTCTTTCTCCGGACGCACGCCGGCCAGCTCGGCCCAACCCTGCCGCCATTTGTCGAAAAGCACCTGACGATCCGCTATGGCCAGACCGGCGATGCGGGAACCGCCCCCAGCGAGCAGACCAGCGTGCACGTCCTCTTTTCGCTGTTTCTCCTGACCGTACTCCTCCTGGTGATGAAATCCCAGACAGTCAAAAACACCCTTGCCGTTTTGGCCGGATGCTTCATGCTCTTTTATTCGGTCTATGCCTCGGGGCTTGTCAAGTCGACACTCGAATCTCCCCAGGCCGGAATCGTCCGCATCCTGGATCTTGTCCGTACGGGCAGGGGAATGGCCATCATGTGCGAAACCGACGACCTGATCAAGATCGTGCAAAGCCGTCACGGAAACAACATCGAGGCAAAGCCGCTCCAGGCAATGCAGGCAGGCTTTCGGGGCTATCTGCTGACACGCACACAACCCGGGAGCAACTGGAAACTGCTGGCCACAGACGGAAAGGTGATGCTGTTCTACCGGGACTGACGGGGACGCTCGTAGCGGTCCAGCAAAAACCGGTCAAGGCTCCCGTCAGCCACCCTGGCCTCGAATGAATCCAGATCAGGGACCACAAGGGATGAAAGAAAGCGCACCGTCCAGGCGCCGGAGAGCGGCGAGATCGTGATGATCGGACGGCTGTTTTTCCATGCCTCCCACATCTCTATGGACGCGCCCATGCTGGCCTCGGGGAGATATGCAACCAGCACATCAGCAGCGATAACCTCGCCGATCTGGCGAAAGAAAACCGCCTCCTCGTCTTCCGCAGCCCCGGCCTCTACGGTACCGGGAGAAGCCAGTACCACATCGTGGTAGCGCACGGCCAAAGCCTGCCGAATCCGTTCGCGGTATTCCTGTCCATGCAGGCCGCCATCCATCCGCGAGCCATGGACAATGCCACTGATCCAGACCTTCATCTGCGTCCTCCTGCCGTCCCCAGTATACGCCAGGATCCGGCTCATTGCCAGTTCGTCATGCGAGAAAGGGGTTCCAGCCAGTATGCATGCCTGCGGATGGCATCCAGCTCGGACCCGGCAACCTTCCTGACACCAGCAGGAATCCGTCCGCTCAGGCCAAAAAGCTCAAGCGCCCGCCAAAGCAGCCGGGGGTCATCAGCCCCCGAACCTGCAATCCTCCCCAGCGCAGCCTCACGCATCCCCGCTCCGGCCCAGGGGATCCCGAGAATACGCAAATCATGGCGCAGACCGTCCCCGGGGTTTCCCCTGCGCGAAAGCAGGGCAATCTCCTGAAGCACCCATGGATCAGCTGGATCATTCCGCAGCAGCCTTTCACCCAGGCTGAGTCCCGCCCGGATAAATGGTTCCTGACGCTGCCAGTGCAATGTCTGGAGAGTGCCGAGATCACACAGCCCCCTGCTGTCCGGAAACAGTTCAAGTGCATGCCGCATCAGGCGCAGGGCATTTTTCCAGTTCCCAATCCGGGATTCAACAAGCCCCCGTGCCATCAGTTCCTCGGGATACAAGTGTCTTTGAGAATTCGTCCAGCGCGAAAGGCGACCGACGAGCTCCCCGTCCTGCCAGTCCGGATCGACCGGAGAAAACACCTCGTCCGGGCGCCCCGGCAGAAGATATCTTCTTAAAAATTCAATGACAAAAATTGATCGAAGCGGATTTCCGTATGCCAGTGTCGCATCCGAAACCAGCCGGTCCGAGTTGGCCAGGATGACAAAGGTCAGCCCCTTGCGCGGAATCCGGACAATCAGTGCCCCGTAGCCTGGCACCCGCCATCCGTAGTGCCATTGAATCATCTCCCCGGCGACATCGCTCACAAACCAGCCAAGGCCATAGGGGACCTCGTCTCCGCGCTGGCTCCTGTTTCTGGTGAACAGCCTCACAGCCTGTTCGGAACTCACAAGCCTCCCCGAATCAAGCGCCCGGCTCCAGGCCACCAGATCCCGCACGGTCGAAACGATTCCGTAGGCAGCATTGCATTCGGGAGAGGGCATGGCAATACTCCTGGCCTCGCGGCCTGTCACCCGGTACGGTCTGGCCAGTTTGACAAGCCGGTGCTGGGTGGGAAAATATTCCCTCCCGGGAACCGTCATCGTCATTCCCAGAGGAACTAAAATCCGCTCTTCGAGCATGGCCGGCCAGGGCTGGCGGGCAGCGGACTCAAGCACAGGCGTCAGTTGCATGAAATGATCGGACCGGTAGCGAAAGCCTTCATCCGGCCTCATGGCGGTGTGGGACAGGACCCGCCGGAGGGTAACCGCCGGATCGGAAAACCGGGCCGTGTCAGCCATCGAAAAGGCAAGATCAAGCCGGCCCTCAGCCTCAAGCTGGAGAGCCACAAGAGCGGCAAAACCCTTGGAGAGCGAGGCGATATGGTACTGGGTATCGGCTGTTGCCGGCAGTCCCTGCTCAAGATCCGCATATCCCAGTCCCGCTGTCTCAAGGCTGCCATCACCATACCCGACTGCCAGGCTGCACCCGGGAATAGCCAGACGCTGCCGGACAGCATCAAGTCCTGCGACAAGCCCTCCAAAGCGGTTTCCTCCGGCCAGGGCGACCGGACTCAGCACAGCCAGGAGGACAGAGGCCCGGAACACCAGCCCCCTGCTCCGGTTTCTTTTCCCTTTCATACCCCGGCAACCCCTCCCCGGAAACGAAAACACTGCACGGTAGACCCATAATAGCCCGAAACCCGTGGAATTGTACATACACAACGACTTGTGGGGTCTGATCACACAAAGCAGATACTCCGGGCGAAGTCCCTTGCGGCCGAAGTCCCTTGCGGGCGAAGTATTGTAGGACAAAAAGCTGTTTACCGACGAATGGCAATCACACAGCGGCTTGTGCGCTGACGCTGCTTTTTTCGCCCGGATCATAAAAACGTACCCCTGGCGCCAACAGCGGCACAATGACTTGCAAAGTCTCTTCCATCGCGCCCGTTTTTCCGATACAGTATCTGGTATGCACTCCCTGCGGCTTCCCTATCTGCTCCTGATCCTGACAAGCCTGGCCCTGCCTGCCCGGGCAGGCACCCCCTGGCGGCAGGTTCTGGTCGTGCGTCAGGACGTGCTCGATCAGACACGCGGCACCCTCACCCTCTACGAACAGGAGGGCAATGCCTGGAAGCAAACCCTTGGCCCCCTGCCCGCCCTGCTGGGAAAACGCGGAACCGCCTGGGGCCGGGGGCCATTTTTTGCCCCCCCCCGTGAGGGCACAGTCAAGCGGGAGGGGGACGGGCGCACCCCGGCCGGCCTGTTTTCAATCGGTACGCTCTACGGGTATTCGCCCCGGCCCCCCGTCCCGACCCGGCTGGCCTATACACAGATCACACGCCACCTCTGGGCCATAACAGATCCCGGCTCCCGGTTTTATAATCGCGCAGTCGATATCCGCACAGTCCGCAGGGACTGGAAGACAGCCGGACCAATGGCCCGCCGTGACCGGCTCTATCCCTGGCTCCTCGAAATTGCACACAACCAGGACAGCCCGCGAGACGGGGCTGGGACATGGATCTACCTTCATCCCTGGCTTTCGCGCACAACACCGACCGATGGCTGTACCGCGGTGGCTCCCGCAGACTTTTCCGCGATCATCCGCCGCCTGAATCCGGCAGACAGACCCCATATTGCGGTTATCCCCGCGGATGCGCATGGTACAAGCCTGCTCGCGCAATTAGGCATACACCCTGCCAGCGGCAAGACGAACAGCACCGCCCTGGCCAGCGGCCCCGGCCGGATAAAAACAGTCCCAGCCCGGATTGCACAAACGCTCGGAGGATTGTTTCCCCCGACAGAGTTCCCTGTACTCTATCCTGCTGATCACTCTCTCACGGGGAGATCCAGGTGAAAATCATCATTATCGGTGGTGGCGCAGTCGGCACCGCTCTGGCAAAAAAACTGGTCTTCGAAAAGCATGAGCTGACGATTATCGACAAAAACCCCGCTGTCACAAAAACGATCAGCGAGACACTGGATGTAGCCGCCATCACAGGAAGCGGTTCACACCTCAGTATCCTCGAAAGCGCCGGGATCAACGAGACCGACATGCTGATTGCCGCCAGTGGAGCGGACGAGGTCAACCTGGTTGCCTGCATGCTGGCCAATCATGCCGGTGTCAAGCGCAAGATCGCCCGAATCCGCAATCCCGAATTTTACACGAGCGGTTCAGCCGAACGAACCCGGGCCGCCTTCGGGATTGACCTCTTCATCCGCCCCGAGAGTGAAGTCGCCGATGAAGTCACCCGGCTGATCCTGCGTTCCTTTGCGTCAGAGATCTTCGAATTCGAAAACGGATCACTGATCATTGCATGCCTGCGCGTTGACGAGGCCTTCAGGGAAGCAGGGACACCCATCCGGACCATCGGAAACGAGGATTTCAGACGCAAGCTCAGGCTGCTTGCGATCCGGAGACCGGACAGGACGATCATCCCCGGCGGGGATGACTGTATCCAGCCCAGGGACCTGATCTTTCTGGCTACCGAAAGCCGGCACCTCCCGCGTATTCTCGCGTTTTTTGGAAAAACGGACACCAGACTGCACCGGATCATGCTCCTGGGCGCAAATATCATCGGAATCGAGATCGCAGAGCGACTGTGTGCCGCCGGGCTCAAGGTCAAGATCCTCGACCGCGACCGTCAGGCATGCGTCGAATCGGCGATCCGCCTTCCCAAGGTTGACATCCTCCATTGCGAGAAGAGCGAGATCGACACCATGGCGCTGGCAGGAATACTCGAAACCGATGCCTTTATCGCTGTCTCCGATGACGAAGAAAGCAACATCCTCCTCAACCTGATCGCACGACACCTGGGAGTCAGCCGAACCATCGCCCTCGTGAGCCGTTCGTCCTACCAGCCGTTCATGGGCTCGATCGGGATCGACACCAGCATCAATCTGCAGCAGGCAACCGCCAATGCCATCGTACGCTTTGTCCGCAAGGGCGAGATCGTTTCCGTGGCAAGTTTTCATGGTATCGAGGCCGAGGCCATCGAAGTGGCCCTGCCGGGCGGAAGCCCTCTCGTGGGAACCCCCCTCAAGGATGCTGCCATTCCACGAGATGCCGTGGTTGCGGCCATCGTGCGGGGTGGCCGGGCCCGCATCCCGGTCGGCGAAACCGTCTTTGAGGAGGGGGACAAGGCCATAGTCTTTGCCCTGCCCAGATCCATCCAGGAAGTCGAGCGGCTCTTCTCGTGAAAACAATCTCCCGCCTCCCGGCACTCTCCAACGTCTTTTACATGCTCTCAGGAATTGTGGGGATTCTTGCCCTGGCCATGCTGCCCCCCCTCATCCTCAGCCTCTTTGAGGACGGCTCCATGGCCATCGTCTTCGGGGGAATGATTGCCATTCTCGGCGGAACGGCCTTTTTGCTCAGGATGCTCAATTTCAGGCCCAGCGAACTGACCATCCGGGACGGTTTTTTTATCACTGCCCTCTCATGGATCGCCCTCGCTGTTCTCGGATCAATCCCCTTCGTCCTCGGTGGACACATCCCGTCCTGGACAGATGCCTTTTTTGAAACCATGTCCGGATTCACCACCACAGGAGCATCAATTCTCAGGGACATCGAAAATCTGCCCGACAGCCTCCTTCTCTGGCGCAGCACAACCCACTGGCTGGGCGGGATGGGCGTCATCGCCCTGGCAGTGGCCATCTTCCCCCTGATGGGAGCCAGCGGCTATCAGCTCTTCAGGGCCGAGGTTCCCGGTCCTTCGACCGAAAAGCTCACCCCCCGCATCCGCACCACAGCCGGGTATCTCTGGCTTGTCTACTCCGGCCTGACCCTGTTCCAGATACTCCTCCTGATCGCGGGAGGCATGCCCATCCTTGATTCAGTCATCACAGCCTTTGGCACCATGGCTACCGGTGGGTTTTCAAACAGGAACGCCAGCATCGCCGCCTATGATTCAGCCTATCTCCAGTATGTCATCATCTTCTTCATGTTTCTCGCCGGCGTGAGTTTTACCCTTCACGTCAAGGCACTCTCAGGCAGACCCATCCAGTATTTCAGGGATGCCGAATTCAGGTTCTTCGCCCTGCTGGTTTTGGGGTGCACCCTCTTCATCATCGCCAACCGGGCCCTGACGCTGAACACACCGCTTGATGAAGGAATGGTTCGCAGCTCACTCTTTACCGTGGTATCCATCATTACGACTACGGGTTTTATCACAGAAAACTATGAGCTCTGGCCCCTCTCCTCCCAGATGATCCTCCTCCTGCTCATGCTTGTGGGTGGTTCTACCGGCTCAACCTCGGGGGGAATCAAGTGCGTCCGGATCCAGATCTCCCTCAAGTACATCATGACCGAACTACGCAAGCTGGTCCATCAAAGCAGCATCCATCTGGTACGATTAGGACGGCAGGCCGTCCCGGAATCGGCAATCCCCAATGTCATTGCCTTTGTCCTGCTCTTTATCGGGATCTTTGCCAGCGGAGTCATCATCATGACTGCACTGGGCCTGAAACTGGACGCCGCTATCGGCTCAGTCGCGGCAACCCTGGGCAATGTCGGCCCCGGCCTGGGGAGTGTCGGACCGGTTTCAAATTTCGCCGATGTGAGTGAACCCGGAAAGTGGGTCCTGTCATTCCTGATGCTCCTGGGGCGGCTTGAACTCTGGACCGTCCTCCTGCTCTTTACCCGCCGCTTCTGGGTCAGTTGAACATTCCGTGTCCCAGGCGACCACGTGCGGGCGCGCGTTGCATCTCTGGACAGACGCGGGAAAGTGCGTTATGCTCACAGGGTATCCACCCACTTCAAGGAGATCGTCGTATGTCCTTCGTCAAACGCTTTGTCGTCATCATGATCGCCCTCGTCTCCGTCGCCGGGTTCTTTCTCATCGGAAAAATCAGCGACGAAGTCATCAATCAGGGGCAGTACCTGCTCTACGTCCTTGTCCCCCTGATCATCGGCGTGATTCTGGCTTTCAGCATCCTCGATACAAAAAAGAGCGCAGGCCTGCTGGCGTTCGCTGTTGTGGCCGGCGGCATCTTTGTCTGGCTGGCAGTCATTGACCCTGCCTCAAACCAGGGCGTCAAGCTCAACTGGGTCTGGACACTGACCGGAATCGGCGCGGCAGCGGGTGCGCTCCTCTACCTGTTCCAGATCAGGGACTGATACCGCAGGGACTGTCACACAAGGTCGGATAATCGCTCTCCACCGCGCACCGAGGCTCCCGAAGTGCCGGCATAGCAGCGGGTTGCGCATCATGTCTTTTCGCAAAACGCCGGAACGACACCTTGCGGGACAGTCCCATGCACGCCACCAGGGCCTGCAGTCTGTCAACAGATCCTGCGCCACCCCTCGGGTGGCCGCTGTTCCCCAAAATGCCGGGTCAGATCACTCCGCCCCCGCTGAAGACCAGGCTGCGCAGGGTGGCCTCAAGCAGGCGCCCCCCGGCCTCATCAGCGGACTGGCTGCGGCCGATGCTTTTCAGGATTACCCATTCGCCCGCCCCGGGGGTCGCCGAAGCCGGAGACTCAATCAAGGCCATGCGCAGCAAAACCCTGCGCCCCTGTACGGTCACTGGCCCGCGCACACGAATCACACGGTACCCGTTGACAAGGCCCTCATCCGCCTCGATCCCTGAGGCACGAAAACCCTCAATGACCCGCAGGGCGTATTCCCGCTCTGTCACCTGCAACGCGATGGTCCGGTTGAGATTGTTCCCGATACGGATAAAACCGCTCTCTTCATCCTGCCCCTGTTCAACCGAAAAAAAGGCAGGATAGGCCAGGGTAAAGCGCCCCCCGGCATCACTCAATATCCGGGCCGGTCCCTTTTCGGGGATAACAACGGAAAAAATGAAGGCATACAACTGGGCCACAAACGCGGCAACCAGCACAAACCCGGTCAGGCGCACAATCAGACGGATACGCCCGGGAGTGGTCCCGCCCCCAAACAGGATAACCGGCCGCACACAATAGCCCAGGGCAAACCCGGCAACAAAACCGGCAAGGTGCGCCCAGTGGTCAATCCCGCTGTACGAGACCCCGATGACAATATTGATTCCGATAATCAGGGCCAGGTTCGACAAAAAGCTCCGCCTGAAACGGGGATCAAGCCTGTCCCGGTAATGCAGGGTAAAGGCGGCCAGCAGTCCCAGAAAGCCCGTGATCCCTCCAGAGGCACCAACCGAAAGTGAGGCGTTGGCCAGCCAGCTGGCCAGGGCGGACAGGATGGCCGTCAGGACAAAGACAAGCGTCAGCCGGCTTCGCCCGTAGACCCGCTCGACAAAGCGTCCCAGAATCCAAAAGCTGTACCCGTTGACAATGATGTGCATCATGTTGCCATGCAGGAAATTGGCCGTCACGAGACGCCAGACTTCTCCCCGCTCGACAAAGGGGGCGTAGTTCCCGCCCAGGGCGATCAGGACACCGGGCTTTTCAGCCCCCCCCAGCAAAAGCTCAATGACAAACAGGACCCCAAACCCGATCATGAATGCGAGGACCATGTCCACCCGCTCCAGGAGACACGTTGCCGGCCCTCGTTGTGCTTCGGGTCGGGACATTTCCTCTTCAACCCGGTACTGGTCCGGACCCAGTTCGATCTCGCTCATCCGCTCCCCCTCTCCTCTTCAACATGAAAAATAGCAAAAAACGCATGAACCCGGACCACCCGCTTCAGGTACTGACCATATTGCCGGGACCGTTCTCCGACCTGTAGCTTGATAGGGAAGAGACACTCCAAAGCGGGATGGACACCGGTGGATAACGAAGCAAGTGATGCCGAGATTCTGTCGCGCGTCAGCCGGGGGGAATCTGCCATGTTTCGCGTCATCGTTGATCGCCACGCCCGCAGACTCCATGCCTGGGCATACCGCTACACCTCCTCGGATGAGGATGCCGAGGAACTGGTCCAGGAAACCCTGCTGCGGGCCTTCCGCTCGGCCGACCGGTACGATCCGTCCCGTCCCTTTGTTCCCTGGCTCTTCACCATCCTGGCCAACCTCTGCCACAACTGGCACAAGGGCCACAAACACACCCGCGCAGCCTCCCTTGACCGCGAAACCGATGACGGAGGAAAACTCCTTGACACAATTGCGGCCCCGCATGCCGGCCCCGAACATGCCACCCTGGACAGCGAGACCGTGCGCGAGGTCCGGGCGGCCGTCAACGCACTTGACGAGACATACCGGCCGGTTTTTCTGCTCTACTACTTTGAGGACTTTTCCCTGACTGAAATCGCCCGGACCATAGGGATTCCGGTTGGAACCGTCAAGTCCCGGCTGCACAACGGCGGGAAAAAGCTCGCCGAAACTCTTTCGAGGAGGGTTCCCGGATGAAGCACAGTACCGCCCGCGAACTGGCCCTGCGCCAGGCCCTCCATGGCAGGCTCGATCCCGCGGATGAATCCGCGCTCAGGCTCCATCTCTCTTCCTGCAAACAGTGCGCAGCCTTCAATGCCCGCATCAGCCCCGGCGGACGGGATATTCTCCCCGTGCCCCCGCCCAGGGCCTCGTTTGAGCATGACATCTTCCGGGCCATCATGCAGGAGACAACGCAGTCTCCCGGACAGCCGCTTGCCCCACCCCTGCGCAGGACACCCCGCCTGCGTCCACTCCTCGCAGTGGCTGCCTCCATCCCGGCCATCCTGGTCTCCGTTTTTCTGGCCAGGGGTGTCCTGACTCCGCCGGAACTACCGCTCTCGTCTGCCCCGGCACGAGTGATCAGGGCCGGGCAACCAGCCGATCCCGGAACACGGGCCGTCACCCGGGCCACCGGCCTGCTCGAATCGGATATCAGTCTTTCGGTCGAGCAAGGGACACGGCGCATCGGCATCCCGGCCCAGCCGGCCAGCGCCAGGCGCGAACCGGTCAAGGAATCCCGCAGCACTGATGCCGAAGGCGAACGATTTTCAGCCGAGCTTCCCCGTCCATCCATCATCAGGGAAGAAGACAAGGCGAAGACCGACTCGAAAAACACGCTGGCACTCGGCACAACCGGTACGGAAGAAAAGCTGGCCCAGGGCACACGTGCGGCCACCATCCTCAAGGCAGAACTCCTGTCCACCAATGCAAAAAAAGCCGGGAGCAACAGGGTGACCGATGCCGCCAGCAACCCCCGGCCAGGCGCCCAGGATGAGAGAGCCCGGAGCATGGATAGCACCCCCCCTCGGCTCATCATCCAGCCAACCGCAACGGTCAGGATCCACGTTCCCGATGAGGCAAGCGCCCGGATTGTCGGCGAAATGCGCGCACAACTGGCCGCCGA
>JAKPMW010000003.1 GCA_029548715.1 Spirochaetota bacterium
TTCGGCCGGACAGTTGTCATCGGCCAGTCAGTCGATGGCGTCGGGAGCATCCAGTCAGGCTGCGGCTCTGGAGGAGGTGGCAGCTTCACTTGAGGAAATGGGCGCGATGATCAGGCACAATCACGATAATTCGCAGCAGACGGACAGGTTGACCCGGGAAGCGGCTCTTTCAGTTGACGAAGCGCGTACATTGATGAAGAAGGCCAGTGAGGCCAGTGAAGCCAGCCGCCTTCAGGGGGCCGAGACCAGGCATATTGTTCATGACATTGATGAAATCGCTTTCCAGACCAACTTGCTGGCCCTCAATGCGGCGATTGAGGCCGCACGGGCCGGCAGTGCCGGGGCCGGATTTGCGGTTGTCGCGGGAGAGGTTCGCCTGCTTGCCCAGCGCTCGGCTGAGGCGGCCCGGAAAACGACCGGGCTGATTGACGCGACGCTCGGCAGAACCGAGGAGAGTGTCGGGCTTGTCCTCAGTGCGGGTGCCGCATTTGATGCGACCGTTGAACGGATAGGGAAAATCAGGGCACTGGCTGAGGGGATCGTGACTGCTTCGGGAGAGCAGACTCAGGGGATTGCCCAGATCGGGCATGCCATGAGCGATCTGGACAGGGTCATGCAGCAAAGCGCTGCCAGCTCTGAGGAGACGGCAGCTGCGACCGAGGAGCTCTCAGCCCAGGCGGAAGAGCTGCATGCCATCTCCCGCAACCTTGGTGCATTTGTCGGGATTGCCGGAGACTGACAGAATTATTATTCCGGGCGTCTTCTCCTTCTGGCAGATACGCTGGCGTTTGCCATGGTGTGGGCTTTCGCCGGTAAGCAGACAGATTTTTCCGGTATTGTGTTTTCTGTCCGGAACAGATTCCGCCGTACTTCCCCCTTGCGAGGGAGACTCCGCCGCAAGGGAGCGTGCCTGCTTTTTTCGGTCTGCACCCCCTGGTACCGGGCTGGATGAAAATGCAGGGATATCATGGTACACTTCTCCCCTGTGGAAACCCCCAATCCTGCGGAGGTATGGTATGCGGAGCATCGGCCTGTTGGTACTGATTGCGTGCAGTCTGGCTGGCTGTGGGGCCACAAGCTATACGACCGGAACGGATGGGGGTGGGGCCAGTGTCTGGCGCCAGCTGTCGGCTGGTACCCTGGCCGGAAAGAGTGCCGGGGAAATACACATGGCTGCCGGGCTGGGGATCATCTGGCTGGCATGGCCGGATACAACCCACGCGGGCAAGGGTGTCCTCTGGCGTCATGACGGAGTTTCCTGGTCTCTTTGCGGAGGGAAGCCGTTTTCGCCCGGTGCGGTTTCGTCCATCGCGATCCTGCCAGACGGGACAAATGCCGGCTGGATTTATGCGGACGGGGAAAATGCCGGACGCGGTGTGACGATGCATTGTTCGGGGACCAATATTGAAACACCCTCGGGCGGGCAGGTTTCTGATGGAAGGATGAGCATCGCCTCGGCGGACTGGCATGGCGGATTTCCCCTCGCATTTTTTCAGGACAGTGCTGTAGCCGGCGGTGCCGTTGTTCTCAGGAGTTTTCAGGACTTTTCATCCTGGAGCACCCGGACGGGAGGGTCTTCGGGGATTGCACTGTTTCCAACGATGGCCGTGCAGGGAGCCCGGTACGGGCTGGCCTGGGCGGACAGCAGCGTCGAGTACAGGCTGGCCGCGGCGTACTTTGATGGCAGCAGCCTGCGAAATGCTGGGATGGGCATCACCGGAGGGCCGGTAGAAGGCCTGGCATCCGTGATGACGGCTTCCTTCTGGTGTGTTGCCGGCCAGGCCAAGGCCCAAAACGTTCTTGCGGTCTGGCAGCATGATTTCGGAAACGGCGGCTGGAATGAGATGGGCGGGACCGTGTCAGCCGGGATTCATGACTCAATCTCAATGACTGCGGATGCTTCTGGCCGTCCCTGGGTTGCTGCCCGGACCCGTAGTGGAGGGGATGCTCTCGTTGTCAGGCGCTGGAACGGGACAAACTGGCAGAGCCCGCCCCTGGTCGGCTTGACGGTGGGCAGTATTCTCGGAGCGAGGCTTGCAAAGGATGCCGCCGG
>JAKPMW010000002.1 GCA_029548715.1 Spirochaetota bacterium
TGTGCGCTTGTGGCCGGACCCGCGAGGCCGGAACCCATTCGTCCATCTCCCAGACGGCCCGCAGATAATGGACATGGTACATCCCGTTTTTGATTTCCTTGGCAAAGGCAGTCCACCAGGTGCCATTGCGCATGACTTCGATGACGGGATTGTAGGGGCACATCTGCAGGCTGGTGTAGCGCAGCTTTTGAAAGGTGCTCCGCTGGGATTCGCTGACAGACTTCCCCTTTCTGGAAAGAAAGGCCAGATAGGATGGCCAGGGCGGGGAGATGCACTGGTGTTCACGATAGGCTGGCCAGTGGCTTTCCAGCATTTCCTCGGGATGCTTGATAAACCACTTCCATGTGGCATCCAGGGGATAGAGCGTGCCATCAATGCGGACCAGATTCCAGGCATGATCTCCGGCGGCGATTGTGTATCCGTCGGCATACATGCTCTCCAGTCCCAGTCCTGCGGCCAGCTTGTTGAAAAATCCCGAATAATCGGCACAGACCCCGTAGCGGTTGTCACGCAGGGAGAGGAATCCGTTGCGCTGGGGCTTTTTCCCATTGAGGTATGTCATGCTTTCGGTGACCCAGGCCCAGACCGCAAACGCCTTCTCGAGCTCGCTCGTGAGTCCTGCCCCGAGATATGACAGGAGGGTGGAGTACTCCAGTGTGAGCGCCAGCGGGGTGTGCCTGACCCGGTGCAGGATGCTGTCAAAGGCCGTTACCCTGACAGGAGAGGGCTCGGAGGCAGTGCGCACCAGCCTCATTCCGTTGAAATGACTCAGGGACAGGGTCCCGGCCAGTTCGTAGGTTGCCTCGGCCTGTTTCCAGGGGGGAAGGGCGGCAAACTGGATCCGGCCGGGCAATGCTGGCGAGAGCGAGTTTTCGATTCTGTCGTATCCTGCGGATTGTTGCTCAAATCTCGCCGGTCGCCAGCTTCGCGCAGTCACTGTTCCGTACCTGTTGATGGAAAACGAGAGTTGCCTTTCTTCATCGCCGCAGGACGTGTCCGGATAGAAGATTTCGCCCCGTACTGCCCCATCGGCTGCAAAGTGCTTGATGCTGCGATTGAAGGACTGGCGGTTTTTTTTGGGATCATGAAAGGTTTCTTCAGTCTGGATATGGCCTGCGGAATCAAACAGGGCAATGACACGAAAACAGGCTGTTTCACCCGTCCTGAAACTCAGCCAGTACTTGTCGTGAATCCCGTTGCCCTCGATCACCACCCGCCTGCGGGTACCGCGGGCATCAAGTTCTGACTCTATCCGGCGGATTCCCCTGAACGAGGCGTCCTGTACGCCATCATGATACTCTGATACGATTGTGCGTCCGCCCCAGTTGTTGCCGGGGATTTCCCGGACCGAGCCGACCTCACGGTAGAAGGAGCGGTCCCCGTGTGTCGGGAAGTGCTCGGGCTTGCGAAACAATCGATCCGTCAAACGCCCTGCGGCAGGGGGGAGCGGGTTGCGATAGACATAGCGTATCCGGCTTCCGAAGTGGTTGTTTCGGGTTCCGTCCTCCGGAAAGGCCATGCGCTGGACAACCCCGGTCCGTTGTGTCCACTCGGGGGTGCAGGTTTCGCTGTAGCGCGTGATGTTCCAGCCTTCGCCGTACTGGTTGTACAACAGATACAGGCCGTGTGCGAGGGAGTCCGGGTCGAGGGAAAAGCGAGTGCTGAAGTCGAAGTGATAGGTTCCTGATACTCGCCCTGATTTTTTTCCTTCGTCAGCCGAAAACCGCACAACAAGCCGCTCGGCCAGCGGGCGGCCCTTCTCAATCCTCTTGCGCACGTAGAGGTAGGCTTCCATGGGGGGAAAGAATTTGACATCACTGTTGTCGTAGACCGGGAAGTATGCTGTCTCACTGACAATACCCATCCGGCGCGTGGTCTCGCTTTCGGGATGGTGGATGAATTCCTCCTGGCGCAGCCTGCCATCAGCATCGTAGGCGTGAATGATCCGTTCGTACCGTTGTCCGGGGAAGAGGCAGAGTTCGAATTTCTCGTCGGCGGTATTGATATACCTGGGCAGGGCATGCCGGCCATACTGAAAACTGTATCCCTTGGGAAACTGGCTTGTTACCCAGGTCTTTCCGCCATACTCGTTTGCGGCGGAGTGCAGCTGTGTGACAGGCTGGGCCTGGGGTGCGGCCTCAAGAACGGCTTGCGTCAGGATCGCGCAGCAGACGAGAAAGAGTTTTGTGGTATTCAAGCGGGCATCCTCCTGGCAGTGCAGCACAGGCCCGTCTGCAGGCGGCATCAGCATGGCGGACGGGTGCATCTGTGTTGCGGAAGACATCATACACTGCAGGCTTGATTGACACCAGTTGCAAATTTTATCATAATCACTCCGGATGCAGTGTTGATTTTCGGGAAAGAGTTGCCATCCTCCAAGAAACACTGGGTTGGAAGTGATGTTGGGAGCAACCCGGTCAGGACAAGCCAAGGGCTCTGTCCGACCGGGTTTGTTCCTTCACAGCGGCCTGATTGAGGTTACGATCTCGACGATGTGCTTCCCGGCAGGATCGGTGGCCGGGTCGTTGAGATAGAGCTCGTAGCAGGGCCGGTCGTCGGGCTGGTAGCCGCTCTCGGGGAGCCATTGCGAGAAGAGCCAGTTCCAGGCTCCCCCGAATTCGTCCGTTGCCAGCACAAAGCGGGCATGCACGTTTCGTCCGGCCGGAAGTTCCATGATCCCGATGTCCCCATCGGGGCGGGTGCCTTCCGGCACCCTGCAGCAGACGCTGATGCGAAGCTTTTCGTCATCGACGATTTCGGGATTGTCATGGTAGATCGTCAGCATGGTTGCGTCTGGTCCCAAAAAACCCCGTGGGCCGGCCCAGCCGCAGAGTCTGCCGAAGAGGCGGCCAAAGAGCTCTCCGTCTCCCGCATAGGGTCCGACATGGCGGACATAGGCCAGGGTCATCGCCTGGTCGTCTGTGACTCGAACTTCTTCTGCTTGTTTGATGGCTGTCATTGCATCACTCCATGAGATGGTTTCTGCAGGCTGCTGGCTGCTGCTGGCAGCAACACCCTGCGCATCATGAGGATACGTGTTTGCAGAAGAGGATCCTTTGCATTCCTTGCCATCCGTTTTGCAATCCTTGCGGAGTGGCCGGCGTCTGCTGCCCTTGTCTCTGACCCATGTCCTGGCCCCACCCTGACGCCAGGCGCTTGCCGACATGCCCCAGGCTTCCCTGAATGAGCGGGCAAAGACCGCCTGGCCGGAGAAGCCGCACTCGAGAGCAATGTCAAGGATTGTTCGCTCCGGATATTTCAGAAGCAGGTCAGCGGATTTCTCAAGCCGCAGGCGCTGGATTGTGGCGGAGAGTGTTTCCCCGGTTACGGCTGTCCAGACCCGGTGAAAATGAAAAGGTGAGAAGCAGGCGACCCGGGCCAGACCGTCAAGGGTCAGTTCGTCATCCAGGTGCCGCTCGATATGGTCCTCGACGCGCTGGATGCGCTCGATATAGTCCCGGCGAGCCTGTTCGGCTCTCAGGCGGGGAAGAGTGGTTTCGTTGTGTCTCTCGTCCATGGAGCAGGACTTCTCCTTTGTGGATGGATCTACCCAGACAAAATACCTCTGCCTGCATACCAGTGGCAGCGAAATGGAGGGGTGGATCTTCTGCATGACAGTATACAGCAACGAAAAGCACAGGACGTGAGGTACATACGCCGAACCGGACAGATAGTGCCGGCCTGGAGACTGTTCACCGGCGGGACTGAAGGGAGGGCACTTGCTACGCTGTCACCTCACGGGTTTCCGGTGAGGCGAGGACGACACAGTTTCGTCCGTTGGCCTTGGCCCGATAGAGGGCACTGTCTGCCCGGCCCAAAAGATCGTCCAGCGAGATCTCGTCTTCGGCACGACTGTTGGCAACACCCACGCTGATGGTGATGGCCCGCGAGGCCGTGCCATGTTCGAAGACAAGATTTGCAATCGAGCGGCGCAGGCGCTCGGCAACCTGCATTGCACTTGCGGCATCCGTTTCAGGCATGCAGACGGCAAACTCTTCACCGCCGTAGCGTCCGAAGATGTCTGTCTGGCGCAGGCAGTGCTGGCAGGTTGTGGCGACCATGCGCAGGACCTCGTCACCGGCCTGATGCCCAAAATCGTCATTGAAGCCCTTGAAAAAATCGAGGTCAATGATGGCCAGCGAAATAGGGGTGGGTCGCCTGAGGCGACGTCCAATCTCCCGGTCGGCGAGGGCGAGAAAAAAGCGCCTGTTGCCGACGCCGGTCAACAGGTCGGTTGAAGCCAGACGGCGCAGGTCGTTGCGCATGGCAACATGGTCGCTGATGTCGGTAAAGACGAGGGCCCGCCCGATCAGTTTTCCGCGGTTGTTCGAGAGCCGCATGAAGCGGCAGCGAAGAACCGTTTCGCCAATCTGGACATCGATGTATTCACCGTGCGGGGGATCGCCCTGGGCGTGCCTGACAAGCCCGGCGAGAGGTTCGGATGTGACCCTGATCCGTTTCAGGGGGCTTTCGTCATGCAGGGCTGCAATCTCGGGAAAGAGCTGGCGGAAGACCTGATTGCAGTCCGAGACATGACTGGCCCGATCCAGGACAAGAACCGCATCATCGATCTGGTTGAAGACGAGACTGCGGGCTACCGGTGCCAGGTCAACCAGTCCGTAGCGGAATACACCACGGGAAAAAACGATGCAGGAAATCGCCATTGCCAGGGATGAGAGTTCGATCTGGTGCGGGCGAAAGCCAAACAGGTAGGCAAGATGGGCGGCCCAGGGAATGGCAGAGGCCAGGAGCATGATTCCGGCCCTCCTGCGGTTGGGGGCGGAGGCATTGCGCCATGCTGCCGAAAACAGCAGGTTTCCGCCCAGGAGCATCAGGTTTTGCCAGGCCATCTGGACCCAAAACCAGGGGCCGTGTTCGGCGACAAACATGGGGAAGGGTCCCGCCGTATCCAGGTGCCAGCCCGTGTAGTAAAATTCGTGATGCTCAAATGTGATGTAGAGCGTAATGGTTGTCAGCGGGATCAGGGCCAGAAAGAGATAGACCGGTATGGAAAGCCAGTAATCCCGGTTGGCAAAGCGCAGGGCCGTCAAGATCCAGAAAAAGGGGATAAAGGCGATTCCCAGATATTCGAATTTTACCAGAAGGAGTTTTGCCTCAAGAGTGGGTGAAGCGATTTCGATGGAGTAAAATGTGGCGTATACGGCAACACAGGCCAGGAGGAGAATAAACGGGACATTTCGGCTTGCCCGGTCATGGCGGGCAATCAGGACGGCGATGACGGCTACCGTGAGGCCTGTAATCCCGAGAATGGCCGATGAGGCGATCTGTAATCCGGTATCCGGCATCCTTCCTCCCTCTTGCGCTGCATGCTGGCTCGTGCACGGAGAGAAGCCGGTTGTTGTACGTGCTGTGCCTAAAAGTATATCAGGCTGACCTGGAGAATTCAACCGGAAACAGGATTCGGGTCTGAACGTGGCCGTGCACGTCGGCGGCATCCGGGGAAAAACGGTGCTCGCAGTCACAATACTTCCGGACGTGGATTTTCCATGCGGTATTCATGCTCCCTGCTGCAATTCGCAGATCTCCGCAAAGAAACGCTCCGACTGATTTTTTCGTGACGGCTTCAGGCCGGCTGGATCAGGAGAACATCCTCTGCTCCTTCGGCCAGCGCAATCCGGCGCAGATCTTCCATAAACGAAGTCTCCGGAATATGGCAGGCGACTTGTCCTGCGGCCCGTACCCCCTCGGGCCTGAAGGCGATGATCCGGTAGCGGACCGGATTGGGGGCCTGCCTGATCCGCCTGGAGACCTCGCGCACCGTCTCTTCGGCGTCAAAGGTGCCGGTGATCACGGTCCG
>JAKPMW010000028.1 GCA_029548715.1 Spirochaetota bacterium
CCCGATAACCCCGATCCGGCGATTGCGGGTCGCACTGACCGCCCTGGCGGCCCCCGGTGTCACCACACCGATAATCGGGACCCGAAACGTCTCCTGCAGGTGCGGGAGCGCGATTGCTGTGGCCGTATTGCAGGCCACCACAACGCACTTGACGTCCTTTGAGAGAAGAAAGCGCGTGTTTTCCTCTGCAAAGCGGATGATGGTGTTTTTGGACTTCGAGCCGTAGGGCACCCGGGCGGTATCACCGAAATACACGATCCGCTCCCCCGGAAGGAGCTCAATCAGGGACTGGGCCACAGTCAGGCCGCCCACACCGGAATCAAAGACCCCTATTGCACGCTGATCCATCGCGAATGCCGCTTCTTTAGCCTTCCCCGTCGAGGTGCTTCATGAGGAGGAACTCGATCGAATCCACGAGAGCCTGCCAGGATGCCTCGATGATGTTTTCGGAGACTCCCACAGTCCCCCAGACCTCGTCACCATACCGGCTCTCGATGAGCACCCGTGTCCGGGCTGCCGTGGCCTCTCCCCCATTTAAAATACGAACCTTGTAGTCAATCAGGCTCATATTCTTGAGGATGGGATAAAATTTTTCGAGCACCTTGCGCAGGGCACAGTCCAGCGCATTGACCGGGCCGTCCCCTTCGGCGACGGCCATCTCCTCGATTCCGTCCACAACCACCTTGATGGTCGCTTCATTGACAGAGGCCTTGCTTTCGATCTTGTGATTGATGATCCTGAAGCCCTTGAGTTCAAAGCCGGGCTTGTAGAGACCCATCGCCCGGCGCAGGAGAAGCTCAAAGCTGGCGTCGGCCCCTTCAAACTGGAAGCCCTCGTTTTCGAGGCGCTTGACGAGATCAATGACCTGACCCGGCAATTCCCGGTCTTCAAGGTCAAGATTGAATTCACGGGCCTTGGCCACAACCGAGCTCTTGCCCGAATAGTCGGAGATCAGGATATGCCTGCGGTTACCCACACGCTCCGGTTCGATATGCTCGTATGTCCGGGGATTCTTCTGGACCGCATTGACATGGACTCCGGCCTTGTGGGCAAAGGCGTTGGCGCCCACCCAGGGAAAACTCGGGTCATGCGGAAGATTGGCCAGCTCGGCAATGATACGCGATGTGTCGGTCAACCGTTCAAGACAGGCCGGGCTGGCCAGCACTTCGTGCTTCATCTTGATCGCCAGATCGGGGATGATGGTACAGAGATTGGCGTTGCCACAGCGCTCACCCAGGCCATTGATCGTCCCCTGAACCAAAACCGCCCCCGCGTGAACAGCCGCGAGGCTGTTGGCAACGCCGCAGCCCGAATCGTTGTGACAGTGAATTCCGAGTGGAGTGCTGACCTCACCCCGCACAACCCTGGTTATCTCGTCTATGTCGAAGGGAAGCATCCCGCCATTGGTTTCACACAGCGAGATATTGTCGGCACCGGCTTCAGCCGCGGCCCTGACAGTGGCCAGGGCAAAATCGGGATTGTCGCGGTAGCCGTCGAAAAAATGCTCGGCGTCGTAAATCACGGTACGCCCCTGCTCCTTGAGCCAGGCCACGGACTCCCTGATCATGTCGATGTTTTGCGCTTCGGTGATGTTGAAGACCTCGCGCACATGCAGGTCCCATGACTTGCCAAACACCGTCACCACAGGAGCCCCGCTGTCCACAAGACAACGCAGGACCTGGTCCTCGGCCACCCGGCTCCGGGCATGGCGCGTGCTTCCAAAGGCCACGATTTTGGCATGGCGAAAGTGCTCATGCCTGAGGGCCTCAAAAAATTCGATATCCTTGGGGTTTGACCCTGGCCAGCCCGCCTCGATGTAATCAACACCCAGATCATCAAGCTTGTGGGCAACGGCGACCAGGTCAACAAGGCTGAAGGAAATGCCCGCGCCCTGCCGCCCGTCGCGAAGAGTCGTGTCGTAGACGGCAATGCGCGCCATGGCTTACCCCTTTTTCTTTGCGGCAGGTTGTGCCGCTGCTTTTTTGGCAGCAGGCTTTGCAGCCGACCGCACGGATCCCTCACCCAGACCAAAATCCCTGTGGATGGCCCTGACAGCGTCAAGGACGCGGTCCTCGGCAATCACGCAGGAGATCTTGATTTCGGAGGTCGAGATCATCTCGATATTGATCTTGTTTTTTGCAAGGATGGCAAAAAGCTGGGATGCCACACCGGTATGGCTCTTCATCCCGACGCCAACAATCGAAACAATCCCGATCTTGGTATCGACCAGATGCTTCCCGTTGACCGTCCCGGCCTTGCGCAGCTTTTCGACAACACCCTCAACCGACTTGATATCACTTTTTTTGACTGTAAAGGAAATCCTGTTGGTATGGGTCTTTTCGAGAGCACTCGACTGGACGATCATGTCGACATTGATCCTGCTGGCGGCCAGTTCGCTGAAAACCGCTGCCGCGACACCGGGCTTGTCATCGAGATCATAAATCGTCACCCGTGCCTCATCCGTCTTTGACGTCACACCGCTGATGCGGATCTTTTCCATTTCTTTTGTTTCTTTCACGACCAGGGTCCCCTCATTGTCATTAAGAGATGATCTCACATGGAGTACGACGTTGTAATTCATGGCGATCTCGACAGACCGCGAATGCAGCACCTTCGAACCAAGGCTGGCCAGCTCGAGCATCTCCTCATAGGAAATCTCGCGCAGCATCCGTGCATCGGGAACCTTGTTGGGATCGGCGGTATAGACACCGTCCACATCCGTATAAATCTCGCAGTATTTCGCCTTGAGGGCTGCCGCAAGGGCCACAGCCGAGGTATCCGAACCGCCGCGTCCCAGGGTTGTGATATTGTTTCCAACATCAATCCCCTGAAAACCCGCGACAATCACGATCCGGCCCTTTTTGAGTTCAGCCTTCATCGGCTTGTCATCAATATGCTGGATCCGTGCATTCATGAAATTGGCATCCGTCCGGATTCCGACCTGGGCTGCCGTCATCGAGATGGCCGGGTGTCCCATGTCCTGGAGCGCAATGGCAAGGAGCGCGATCGAGACCTGCTCGCCCGTCGAAACCAGCATGTCCATCTCGCGCTTGGCCGGTTCAGCGGTAACCTGCTGGGCAAGATCGATCAGGCGATTGGTCTCACCACTCATGGCCGAAACAACAACCACAACACTGTAGCCCTTTTCTTTACTGCGGATGATGCGACGGGCCACGTTTTTGATGCGCTCGACCGAGCCCACCGAGGTGCCGCCGTATTTCTGTACGAGTATGTCCACACGAATCCCCTGCTTGCAGACCTTCCTGCAGATTTGGGAAAATATATCCTTAGCAGGACAGGCCGTGCAAGAATTTCAATGGGTTGAAGGAGTGTTTTTTTGGGGGAATGGCGTCCCCAATCCCCACCCTTTTCAGGCACGGGTCCGGCGAGGCCCGCCGTCCAGGCCTTCGACGGACACCCCGGCCACCCGTATCATGATTTTCCCCTTGGGACTGCGTATTGTGCACGCTCCTCCCGAAATCGCACAACCGTAGTGCGTCCCTGTCCCATCCCGCTTTTCAACCCGGATTCAGCATCCCCCGTATCAAGGCAGTCAGTTCCTGCCAGGCGGCCTCCCCCAATGCCCGTCTGTCAGTGATCAGGTGGTGCCAGGGGTTGTTGGCGCGCACCCTGTGGTACAGCGCTGCATGTTTCCGGGGAAGCCAGCGGCCAAAGGTCCGCCCGGCGGTCAGCACATCCTTTGGGTCATACACAATCAGGAGCGGGGGGAGGACAGCCTCCCCCCGGGTCCGTCGCCACCACACCAGGCGCGCCTTGATACAGGCCCTCAGGCCAAAGAGCGCGCGGTAGGCGGCAATGCTTGTGTGGTCGTGCACCCGGTAACGCACCCCTGCCAGACTTGAAAGCCGGACCCGGGGCCAGCGAAACAGCAGCCGCACGGCATGCGCCCAGGGTCGCAGCCGTATGGCAGGGCTGAAGAGGATCATCCCCGCATACGGAGGGAGGGAACCCGGCAATCGCGGAGTGTTCTCTATAGTAACTATATATTCAGCGAATCCGCAAGCGGCGCCAAGAGAAAACCCGCACAGCCAGACCGGCTTGCCTGCCGCGAGACGGCCGGCCTCGCGGCGGCAGGCTGCCATATCCTCCAGCCAGTCCTGCATGGTAACTGCCGCCCACTCGCTGTCCGGAGACTGTTCCCCATGCCCGCGCAGGACACCCAGCACGACAGCATACCCTGCATCGAGCCAGACCGAGGCCAGATCGAGCATGCACGCAGGCTTCATGTTCAGCCCATGCATGAGGACAACAGCACCCTGAAGTGGCCGATCAGGGATGATGACTGAAAAAGGGGCCTGTCCTGAAAATGTCATTGCGCGTTCTCCTGCACCCTGCTTAATTTAACAACAGATACGAGGAGGGGTCATGACCCTGCAGGAATCGCTCCATCCCGACAGCATTATCGAGCTCAGGTCCCGTCAAAAAACGGATGCTCTCAACGAACTGATAGCAGCCCTGCACGCCCGTCACCCGTCTGTGGACAAGGCACTTGTCCTCTCCCGGATTCAGGAAAAAGAGGCCCTCTTCAGTTCGGTCATCCGTGAGGGTGTCGCCATCCCGCATGTGCGGGTCGAGATAGAGGAATCGGTCCTGATTGCGTTCGGGCGAAGCGAGCGGGGAGTCGATTTTTTCGGGGACAACCGCCAGCCGGTACACCTCGTCGTCCTGCTCCTCACCCGTCCCGACCGGCCCGAGGCCCACCTTGAGATCCTCAAGGATCTGGCCATGATCCTTGACAACGATGCGGTCCTGAGCGCCCTTATCACCGCCCCGTCGATTGACGATATCCGCCGCACCCTCGTCGGGCGGACCTCCTCGCGGACTGCGGTCCCGTCCAAGCCAAGGGCCCGGCGAATCGACGAACAGATCACCGACGTGGTGCTCAAGCACAGTGCTGAAATGGCCAGGACTCTGGGGATCGGCACGATCTTCGTCAATTGCGATTCCATCGCGCACCCCGAACGACTCCGCCCGCTCTTCGGCCTCAAGGCGGCCCGCAACCGGATCATCCCGGTCTTCAAGGAGACGACGGTTTCCGAGGAATTCAGGCGCAGCTTTCCCGAATATGTTCTCCAGCTTCCGGAGATGGATCTGACCAAGGCCGGCCAGATCAAGCTGGCACTTTTCCTGGCCCTGGCCAACCGCTGGATCAAGCGCAGCGACCTGGTACTCTACCTCCTGCCCGGTCTGGCCATCCGGGGTCTCTCAAATATCGATGTCATCGCCATTCGCGAGCGGTTTACGGACATCGCCTTTGTCCAGCCCGAACGCTTCAAGTCAGTCCTCGAACCCTCCGTCCTCCAGCAGCTGATCAAGATCGCCTTTGATCTGGCCATCAACGGACGCGAAGGACACAAGGTTGGGACCCTGTTTGTCGCCGGTGACCACACCTCCGTCGTCCCGCACACCCAGCAGCTGATCGTCAATCCCTTTCGCTCAAGCACCGATGACGAACGGTACAACATCCTTGATCCGGCCATCGAGGAGATGGTCAAGGAGCTGGCCCAGATCGACGGTGCCTTTGTGGTCGCCCATGACGGACGGATCGTCAGTGCCGGGGCCTATATCGGGACGGGCCGGCGCAAGGCCGAGATCACCAAGGGCCTTGGTGCCCGGCATCAGGCAGCCGCAAACATCACCGCAGTCACCAGGGCTGTAGCCGTCACCGTCTCCGAGACCAACGGTGTGGTCACCGTGTTTCAAAACGGGCGGACCGTTTTTATCATCGAGCCGATTGCCAAAAAACTCAGGGTCCGCTCAGGGGATGGGGATGTCCAACGCCACACCCGCAGGAGTTAGGCCCAAGCGAAGTCACGCAAGCGAAATGGTGCTGTTGGCCCCGCAGACACCGTTCCTCTTCAAGGACTGCCCCAGCATGGGAGATGACCAGATCACGTCGTAAACACAGCTTTTCATTTTCCTGAAAAAGGCAGGTCAGCATGCGCATCGTACTGGGATACCTCTCCCGCCATATTGCCCCCGGCGAGGACTTCATGTCCCTCCTCCCGACCGGGCTGCCGGTCATGGCGGCCATGCTCGAACGCCAGGGCCACGAGGTGCTTTTGGCCAATTTCTCGGGTCTCGAACCCAAAAAGGCCCTGCGCGTGTTGCGCGAATTTGACCCCGGCCTGGCGGGGTTCTCCCTCTTTACCCACAACCGGCTCGAGACCTTCGAACTGGCGGGCCTGATCCGGCGCAGCCTGCCCGGCTGCCGGATCATCCTGGGAGGGCCCCATGCCTCACCCCTGGGGGACGAGATCCTTGCCCGCGAAACCTGCATCGACTGGGTCGTCCAGGGTGAGGGCGAGACCATCCTCTCAGACCTGGTCCGTGTCCTCGCTGCCTGCGATCACACACGCAGCCTCCCTGGTTCAAGGACGGTCACCGCTTCAGGAGAGGCAATGCAGTTGCTCTCGCAGGGAGTCCTCCCCCCCCGGGCGACCCTGGTCGCGCCCTCACGAATCAGCGATCTGGATACCCTGCCGCCAGGCTGCAGCTTTGACGGAACCACCTTTGGAGTCGATCCACGCAGCCAGTATTCGCTCGTGATCGGCTCACGCGGCTGTGCCCATGCCTGCGCCTTTTGTTCCTCGCCCACATTCTGGGGTCGCCGGGTCAGCTTTCGTTCGGCCCGCTCCATCGTGGACGAACTCCGGCTGGCACACACCCGCTACGGGATTACCTATTTCCATATCCGTGATGACAATTTCACCCTGCACCGCGAACGGGCCCTCGAATTTGCCCGCCTGATCCGGACCGAAGGACCAGCGGTCCGCTTCAACTGCCAGGCCCGGGTGGATGCTGTCGACGAACAACTGCTCACCGAACTGGCCGAGGCCGGACTCGAACATATCCAGTTTGGTGTCGAGTCGGGCAGCATGGCCACCCTGGCCCGCTTTGCCAAGGATGTGACCCCCGAAGCCGTCATCCGGGCCTGCGCCGCCGCCCGGGGCGCCGGAATAGTGGCCTCTGTCTACCTGATCGGTGCAGTACCGGATGAGACCGGTGCCGACATCCGTGCCACCCGGACCCTCC
>JAKPMW010000051.1 GCA_029548715.1 Spirochaetota bacterium
CAAAAAAGCGCCGCAGCCCAACGTGGCTGAGAACAGCTTCGGCGGAAACCTGGGGCTTGTTGGTCAGTACTGCCAGCAAAACACCGCGCTCGAAAAGGATCTCAATGGTTTCACGCACACCAGGGTAGAGACTGACGGCAGAGGTCTGACAGGCACGATAGTGCCGCTCTAACGCTTCAAGCGCGACAGGTATCAGTGCAGGGTGTCCAGCAAACGAGCGTTCCACAAGACGGCGCATTCCGTTCCCGACGTATGAAACGACTTCTGCCGTTTTCAGGGGACAGAGGCCCAGTTCCTTGCGGGTCTGATTGACCGCGTGCGCAAGATCATGCGACGTGTCAACCAAAGTCCCATCAAGATCGCATATTGCAAGTCTATACACGGTTCCGTCAGTGCTCACTGATTCCATGCGTCATCATCATCAATGTGGTCACTGGCCGGGACCCGGGCCAAAAGGGAGTCAAGGTTAAAACTGGATTTTCGCTCTGCCTCGGCCTCTTCAACCCGCTTTCCAGCTTCAATGATTTCATCGACAACATCAAGAAAACATTCGGAGACCCGGGGATCAAAGTGTTTTCCTGCTTCGGAACGAATAAGACCAACAGCCTTGGTCACGGGCCACTGCTCCTTATATACCCGGGGGGTAATCAATGCATCAAAGACATCCGCAACAGCCACTATCCGCCCAAAGAGATGAATGTCCTCTCCTGCTATTCCCCGGGGGTATCCGGTCCCGTTGTACCGCTCGTGATGGGTGAGGGCAATGATCCCCGAGGCAATATGGTACGGGTGCGCCGAATCAAAAAATATCTGGGCCCCGATAATGGTATGCCGCTTGATGGTTTCGAATTCTCCAGCCGTCAGGCTCCCCGGTTTTTGCAGGATACTGTCCGGAATACCTATTTTGCCAACATCATGCATCGGGGCTGCATAGCGGAGGATCTCGGCATCCTTTTCGGGCAACCCGAGTTTTTTTGCCAGGATAAAGCAATATTCGCCAATCTTGACGATGTGTGTGCCGGTGTCATCGTCCCGGTAATCGGCCGCTCGGGCCAGAATCTGGAGGGATTTGGCATGCGCCTGGGAGAGGAACTTGTAGGCCTTGCGAATCTCAAGGGTCTGGGCATGCAGGGTCCGCTCAAGATTGTCGATATAGTTGTGCTCGATAATGGACAGCCGTTTTTTTTCGTCCTGCTGCCGCTTTTGCTGAAGGGCGTTTTCGACCACATACTCCAGCGATGTCATGTTAAAGGGCTTGATGAGATAATCAAAGGCTCCATGACGTACAGCCTCCGAGGCTGATTCAATCGACGGATTCCCGGTAATCAAGATGACGAGAATATCGCGGTTGATGGCATGGATATCCCTGAGCAGGTCAAGACCGCTCTTTCCGGGCATGGTAATGTCAGTAATAACAACATCATGGTTTTTTTCAGAAAGTGATTTGAGGGCTTCGGAAAAATCGCTCGCCGTATCGATGGACCACGGTTTTTTTTCAAAGACCTTGCAGAAGAGAAAGCGCAGACTGTCTTCGTCATCGACGAAGAGGATGCGAGGCGTTGCAGCAGCAGACATGGCAGACACATCTCCTTCCCTGTCTGAGGAGTATATCACGCCGGGTCATTGTTGCAAGGATCTGGCGCTATTGTTCCTTGACGCTGACTTCGATGCGCTGGGCCATGCCCCGGCCAATTCCGATCTTGCTGCCACCGATGCGGACCATGACAGGTCCGCTGCCTGAGGCCTGGACGAGTTCAAGCTCGGTGCCGGATACCATGCCCATCTCGGCAAGCCGGTGACGAACTTCGCTTCCACCGAGGACATCCTTGAGGATGAGGGTTGTCCCGCGCGGGGCAAAACAGAGTTGCATGGATCGTGTCCTGACAATCTTGGGAGATACCTGGTGCATAGTTTTCAGTTCACTTTGGGGTGTGCGGGCGGGATTGGGGCCGTTTCAGGAATGAAACGGCCCCGGCCATGTGTCAGCCAGCCGAGATAGCGCTGACAGGACAGACGAGGGCGCAGCTTCCGCAGTCGGTGCAGGTAGCAGCGTCGATAACGTAGGGCGTGCCTTCGGTAATAGCGTCAACAGGGCATTCGCTGATGCAGCTTCCGCACCCGACGCAGTCGTTGGAGATGACGTGTGCCATTGGTAACTCCTTGCAATGTGTAACAAACTGAGGTAAAGGTATTGAATTCGCCCGCCGATTGAAAGAATTTCAGCGGTACGGAGCGACTGACGAAGGGAAGAACCTTATGGGAGAAGTGCTTGGTCTCGCTGGTGGACTGGCGTTTTTTTTATACGGCATGCAGTTATGTGCCGAGGCGCTCAAGAGCGGCTCAAGTCGGACCATGCAGCGTGTCATCGAACGGATGGTTCACGGAAAAATCCGGGGAACCCTTTTTGGCATAGGTGTGACATTATTTACCCAATCATCGAGCGCAACCAGCGTTCTCGTTCTTTCGATGGTCAATACCTCAATCATCATTTTGGCCGAGAGTGCTCCAATCTTGCTGGGAGGAGCCATTGGCACAAGCTTTACCGTCCAGCTTATTTCATTCAGGATTGCAGAATACGCCCTGATCCCGGTTTTTTTCGGGATCGCATGCGGCCTGTTTGCACGCAGCGAACGCTGGAAGATGGGCGGGTCGGTCCTGCTTGGATTCGGGCTGATCTTTTTCGGAATGGAGATGATGGCCCAGGCCGTCGAACCACTTATCAGCCATCCCGACGTACCCGCAGCCGTAGAGTGGCTGGCAGTCAGACCCTGGCTGGCTTTTCTGGCGGCCACGATTTTTACCGCCATCCTCCAGTCCTCCGGCGCAATGATTGGTTTGCTGATTTCGCTTTCAATTGCAGGAGCGGGACACACCCCCCGGGAACTGCTCGATGTCATGTTCCCGATGATCCTCGGGGCCAATGTCGGCACCTGTATAACCGCCTTTCTCGCCGGAATCGGGGCCAGACGGGAAGCCAAGCGGGTGGCACTTCTTCAACTAATCCTGCGTCTTGCCGCCGTACTGGTGGTCTGGCCGTTTTCCAGAGCATTTGTGGATGGGGTAATGCTTCTTGGAGGAAATGATGCCTCGCGCGCCATTGCCAATGCGCACACCATCTTCAATGTCGCCGCTACTATCGTCCTGCTGCCTTTCACCCTCCCCCTGACAGCCCTGACCCGAAAACTGATGCCGGCCAGAGGCGACGACAACGAGTATCTCTCGGTCAGCCTTGACCCCAATCTGGTTTCTGCACCAGGGATGGCGCTGGATGCTGTCCAGCGCGAGCTGGTACGAATGGCCGGACTGACAAGCAACCAGATCAGGGATGTGCCTCTCTGCTTTTTTGGGGACAGCAACGCCAGGATCTGCCAGCAGATCGAAAGCGGGGACGGACGAATTGACAGGGCATACGCCGCAGTCAGCGACTATATCAACAGGGTCCTTGGGCAACGCACAACCCGGTCCGTCAGGGAACTGGGCGAACGGCAATTTGTCTGCGCAGCTTCCCTGGAAAGCATGGCTGATATTGCAGTGAAAAACATTCTTCCGCTGGCAAAGAAATACGCCAGGCTGGGAGAACACTTTTCGCAGGCAGGACAAAACGAGATACTGACGCTGCACGAACAGGTTATGCGGGCGCTGATCAGCCTGGAAGACGCCCTGGCGCATCCCGATGGTTCCGACTGGGCAAGACTGGTTGCACAATGCGAAGAGATCAGCCAGCAGGTGGACAACCTGAGACTCAACCACCTTGGCCGGCTTGTGAGCGGCGAGCGAGCGAGCGGCGAGACAAGCGCAATCCACCTTGACCTGATCGAGAGCCTGCGCCGGATAGAAAACGGAATCAAGCATGTCGCCGCATCATACCTGACAGGACAAAAACCGTGATTGGCATACTCAGGATCATGTTTCGCTCATTATGGGGCCTGCGCAGGGGCATCGCATTTCGCTGCCAGCAATGCGGAGGATGCTGCCTGTGGCCAGGGAGCGTGTATTTTACCCCGGACGAGCTTTCCCGGGCGGCTTCCGCCTGCGGCCTGAGCATCCCGGAATTTGTCGCACGCTACCGCCTGCGCCGCCTGGGACAGGATGAATGGGAACTGGTCGCTGCACGTGGATGCCCTCTCCTTGACCCCGAAAACCGTTGCAGCATTTATCAGGCCAGACCCCTGCAATGCGCTTCCTATCCGTTTTGGCGCAGCAAAACCAAAAACGCCACCGCGCGGAGAGAGTTTATCCGGGAATGCCCGGGAAGCCGTCAGGGCCCCTGGTTCAATACAGGCGAGATCGAACGAAAAATTTCGTCAGATCCCCGAAACAACACCTTCTGAGCAGCCACCTGATTTTTTCAGATGGCTGAATCTCTTGAGGGCCCTGGCTGACTGGAGTATATTCAAGATCAACGACAGGAGTGAGGTGACAGGATGATAGATGCTCGCCTGAAAGCGGAGATACTGGCCGAACTTGACGGACTCCGTACAAAAGTGCGGGCCCTTGAAGAAAGATTGTCTCTCGTTGAGGAAGAGAAGGACGGTTCTGAAGATCTTGTCAAGGTTCGGGCTGCCCGAAAACCCATGCATGCCAGTATCGAGTTTATTGGTGATTTTGACCTGCTGGAGGCCGAGGGTGTGGACATCTCGGACACCGGAATCTGTTTCGAACTGCACAACCCGCTCCCCTTTGACATGCAGTTTATGCAAAGCGGTGAACTCGTCTGCAGGCGTGCGCGGCTGATCTGGGTCAAGCAGCTTGAAGGCGAACGCTCCCGGCTTGGCCTGCGCTTTGTGGATCCTGATGATCCGGCCTCGGTGATCAAAAAGGTCTGACAGGAACTGTCAGACCGGACATGGAATACCCGCTTCATTTCTGTCTGCAGCCGGCCCGCGGCGTCCTGCGGGCCGCGATCAGACATCAGCCCAAGCCTGAAAAATCCAGCGTGGCAAAATAGTCGTCCACCGTTTCTGCCCTGCGGATCAGCTTGACACTTCCATCTTCGCGCAGGAGCAGTTCTGCCGAGCGCAGCTTGCCATTGTAGTTAAACCCCATGGCATGGCCGTGTGCACCGGCATCATGGATAACCACAAGGTCACCGGGCGCCACATGCTGGATATGGCGATCAATGGCAAACTTGTCATTGTTTTCGCAGAGTGAACCGGTGATATCACAGACCATGTCCGCCGGCTCGCCTTCGCGGCCAGGAATGCTGATATGATGCCAGGCTCCATAGAGTGCAGGCCGCATGAGATTTGCCATGCAGGCATCCAGACCAACATAGGTTTTCCAGGTTTTCTTGAGGTGCAGCACCCGGCTCACAAGATACCCATAGGGACCGGTAACCATGCGCCCGTTTTCCATATAGATAGCCAGCGGAGCGAGCCCCCGGGCAACAATATGGGCATCATACGCCTCATGGATTCCGTCTGCCAAAGCCTCGATGTCAACCGGATGCTGGTCAGGCCTGTAGGGAATGCCGATTCCCCCGCCCAGATTGACAAACTCGAACCTGATTCCGAGTGTTTCGGAAATCTCTCTAACGAGGGAAAAGAGCATGACTGCAGTCTCGACAAAATACTGCGGATTGAGCTCGTTGGATGCGATCATGGTATGCAGGCCGAAGCGGGTTGCACCCAGGTCGCGAGCCCTGCGATACCCCTCGACAAGCTGCTCCCGGGTGCACCCGTACTTGGCCTCTTCAGGATTGCCAATAATCGCGTTCCCACTTCGCAACGGGCCGGGGTTATAGCGAAAGCAGATCAGTCCGGGGATACGCCCCAGGCCTTTGGAGAGGTAGTCAAGATGAGTCAGATCATCAAGATTGATGACAGCCCCAAGTTCGACGGCCTTGGCAAATTCATGGATGGGGGTATCATTCGAGGTGAACATGATGGACTCACCGCGAATTCCGGTTTTTTCGGCCAAGAGCAGTTCGGGCAGCGAGCTGCAATCCGCGCCGCACCCCTCATCCCTGAGAATGGCCAGCAGATGGGGATTGGGGGCGGCTTTGACGGCAAAGTATTCACGGAAATTCGGTGCCCACGAAAACGCCTTGAACAGACGGCGGATGTTGGCACGGATTGCGGCTTCATCGTAAATATGGAACGGTGTCGGAAATTCCCGTGCAATTGCTTCAAGCTGCTCACGGGTCAGCGGGATTCGTTTATCGGCCATACGGTTCTCGCGGATTTTTTGTACATAATATAGTCATGAAACCCGTGAATACGGCATTGACATGGGCCGGGTATCGCTGGAATCTGTACCTTGTGAGGAACAGCATGGAACGCAAAAAACACGCCATCCTTTCGGAACTTGTCGCCCCCGAAATGGCCAATGTCCACGGGACAATGTTTGGAGGGGTTCTCCTTTCATTGCTGGACAAGGCAGCCTACGTCGCTGCAACGCGCTGGAGCCGGTCACCCTGTGTGACCGCCTCCCTGGATCAGGTTTCGTTTTTGTCCCCCGTCCAGATCGGAGAATACGTCTCGGTCCACGCCGAGGTCTTTCATGTAGGGACATCGTCCATGACCATCAGTATCGAGGCCTTTGCCGAAGATCTCAGGGGAGGCGAACGGCGGACAGTCTGCAGGTGCTTTGCGACAATGGTGGCCGTTCACAACGGGCAACCCCTGGCCGTGCCGGCTCTGGAATGCCGGACACCCGATCAGAAGCGGGCCTGCCTGCACGGGTTTTTGAGAAAAAAACTCCTTCGCACACGCGAACACGAACTTGACCTTCTCGAAAAGCGGATCGCCGGGATGGATGATGATTCGATCGAGGCCGCCCTGAGCGACCCCGGGGCCGGCGGACTGGCTTGATGTCTGCGGCCTGCCGAAATATACTGGGTCTGTACAGGGACAGAAAAAGGGGCACACATGAAACGGCGAAGCCTGCGGATACGATTGCTGCTTTCCATCAGTGCCGTATTCCTGTTTATGGGACTGATCGGAACGATACTCAACTACTGGATTGCCAGTCACATGTTTTCCCGCTTTGGACAGCAATACACAGAAGAAATCTTGCGCGCCAAGCGGGTTGAGTTTGACCGGACTTTCACCCGCAATATTGACGCATCAAAATTTCTGGCAAAAAACAGCCTGATGAAAGACTGGCTACGGGATGAAAACAACCAGGAGATCTCCTTTCTTGCAAAAAACCTGATGCGCGAGCTGAAGGAGATTACCCGCGAAACCGATATCTTTCTCGCTGTCGACTCCAGCCTGAATTTTTACCTCAACGGGAATTTTGTCAGCAAACTCTCAAAAGACAAGCCGGATGATTCATGGTACTGGATGACCCGCGACGCACGGCCGTTTAATCTCAATATCGATCACAACGAGATTCTCGGAACAACCAAGCTCTGGGTGAACATCCTGGTTGAAGACGGAAAAAACAAGCTGGGCGTTATCGGCACGGGACTGGATATCACCCGGATTGTCGAGGACCTGATGCGCAAGATCAGCAGCGGTGCCAGTGTGATGGTGTTTGATCGGCGTGGATATATCAAGGCCCATCCGAACGAGCGGTATATCCAGTCAAGGCAGGTCTACGACCTGATCAGCGGAGTGGATATCACCAATGTGATGAACCTGCTGAGTACAGGCACCAACCAGGGGATGATTGTCAATGCCGGACTGAAAAACGAAGGTGAACCGGTATCGGGTTCGTTTACCTTTATCCAGTCCACAGGCTGGTACATGCTGGTCACCATGGATGTTGACCAGATCCTCGCAGCCATCTTTGTTCCATTTATCATAACACTGGTGTCTACGCTCCTCGTCGTTGCCATAGTGCTCTTTCTCCTTGTGACCCGACTGATCCTGCACCCCCTTGTCATCCTCGGACAGGGACTTGACCGAATCCGGAACAAGGACTTTACCAGCCAGATCACGCTTGATACGGGTGACGAGCTCGGCGAAGTGGCCCGGACAGTCAACATGATGACCGACAATATCCGCAACTACACCGAAAATCTCGAGCTCCTTGTCGAAGCACGGACGAAAGAACTCCAGATGGCGTTCAATGAGGTGCACAGTCTCAAGGTCCAGCAGGATGGTGATTATTTCCTGACATCACTCCTGATCAATCCCCTGCTTGAGTACAGCGTACAGACCGAGCGAGTGGCCCTTGAGGCACGTATCTCGCAAAAAAAGAAATTCCGCTTTCGTTCCCATGACGGCGAAATCGGAGGCGATGTCTGCATTGCACGGCAGGTGATAATGCATGGCAAGCGGTACACGGCATTTGTCAACGGAGACGCCATGGGAAAATCACTCCAGGGAGCCGGCGGAGCCCTGGTGCTGAGTGTCATCTTCAACGCCTATGTCAACCGGACACATGCCTTTGGGACCGCAAATCACCCCTATCCTGAAAAATGGCTCCGGCAATGCTATCACGAGCTGCAAAACGTGTTTACCTCCTTTGATGGCAGCATGATGATGTCCGTCATTGTCGGACTGCTGGATGAGGACAGCGGAATGCTGTATTACTTCAACGCCGAACATCCATACCCGGTGCTCTATCGAAGCGGTGTCGCATCATTCGCTGATTGCGAGCTCTCATCCCAAAAACTGGGCTCGTTTGGAACAATCGAAAATCTCAAGCTGCGCACACTGCAGATGGAAAGCGGCGATGTGATACTTCTGGGTTCGGACGGGCGGGACGATATCCTCCTTGGACATGATGCCCTGACCGGTGCCAGACTGATCAACGAGGATGAAACGCTGTTTCTCCGTTTTGTCGAGGAAGGCGGCGGGGAGCTTGACCGGATTCTCGCCAACCTCGAAAAGGCCGGCGAGATCACGGATGATCTCTCCCTGATGCGGATCGCATACACAGCGCCAGCCCGCACTGTTCCTGATGGCTTTTCCAGCAGGAGGGACGCAGCGGTAGCCCTGATTCACCAGGGGCTGGTGGAAAGAGCCCTCAACGAGCTGCGCATCCTGCTTGCGGAGTACCCGGAGAAGGATGCATTCAGGGCGGCAATCGGATGCTGCCAGCGTCTCTATCGGGGGCTGGATTCCGCAGTGCGGGAGAGCGATGCCGGAGCAAGTGTCCTGAGGGTCCAGGCCGAGATTCTTGAGGAAGCCCACGTCCTCTTTCCCCTTGAAAAGGATTTTATGTATCTGCGGGCCCATACCGCATATCAGCTCGGAAACGCCGCCCTGTCCCAGGAATACGCCGAACGGTTTCGCCTGTATTACCCCGAGCATGTGCACAATCTTGTGATCCTTGCCGAGACATCCCTCCGCTTACGCAAAATTCACAAGGCGGAGCTGGTCGTTGGCGACTTACAGCGGATTGATCCGGCAAATGCGCACATCGAAGGATTCAGGCAACGGATAGCTTCGGCACAGGGCAGCCTCTGAAACCACTTTCTTGCGACACCTGCCCGAGCTCCTGCGCGCCCCCTGCCTTGACTAAACCGGGGCCAGGGCTATATACTGTCGAAAATGAATCATTCTCCGGAGGGATCATGGGCAAGCTTGGAAAAGAAATTGTCAAACTGGATGTGGACGTATTACTCAAAAAACTCAACTCGGCTCTGGCCGACGAATGGCTGGCCTACTACCAGTACTGGATTGGGGCCAAGGTTGTCAAGGGCCCAATGAAGGATGCCGTCATCTCCGAGCTCGACCTGCATGCCACCGAAGAACTCGGACACGCCACCCTGCTGGCAACCCGCATCGTTCAACTCGGGGGGACTCCCGTCCTCTCCCCGGATGAGTGGGCCAAGGTCAGCGGCTGCGGATATGATGCGCCCGTCGATCCATATGTTGAAACCGTTTTGGCTCAAAATATCAAGGGCGAACAGTGCGCAATCCGGACATACAGCGACCTGCTCGACTTTACCCGTGACAAGGACCCGGTCACCTACAATATGGTGCTTACCATTCTCTCAGACGAAGTCGAGCACGAAGAAGATCTCGCGTCTCTGGCTGAAGACCTGGAGATGATGCTGCAGCACCGAAAATAACCCCGGACCACAACCCGGCCACCGGCCCCTGAGGGGGGCTGGTGGCGGCCTATTTCAAAACAATCCCGACCGGGCAATGATCGCTGCCCATAACGTCCTGCAGGATGAAGGCCTCTTCAACCCTCGAAACCAGTTCATCGCTGACCACCACGTAGTCAATGCGCCACCCGATATTTTTCTTGCGTGCCCCAAACCGATACGACCACCACGAATACTGGCCCGCCTCTGGATGAAACAGGCGGAACGTGTCCCGGTATCCCCTTGCCAGCATCGACGAAAACCAGTTCCGCTCATCAATATAAAATCCCGGATTCATGGTATTTGATCTGGGATTGGCCAGATCGATTTCCTCATGAGCCACATTCAGGTCACCGCAAAAGATCACGGGTTTCTTTTTTCGCAGGGCCTCGCAATACTCCAGAAATGCAGCATTATAGGCCAGCTTGTAATCCAGCCGCAGCAATTCATGCTGTGAATTGGGAAAATAGGCGGCAACCACATAGTAGTCCGAAAATTCGGCGGTCAGGGTCCGCCCCTCATCGTCAAACTGCTGTTCCCCCAGACCCTCCTGCCATGCCAACGGCTCGGTCCTGGTCAGAATCCCCACCCCGCTGTATCCCTTCTTCTTGGCACCTGCCCAGCGGGCATGATATCCGGCAGGAATTTCAAAAGAGGTTGCAGCCAATTCCGGTCCAAGCCGGGTCTCCTGCAGGCAGAGGATATCCGGCTCCTCCCGGGAAAAGAAATCGTAAAATCCTTTATCCTGCACGGCACGCAGTCCGTTGACATTCCAGGACAGGAGTTTCATACATGGCCCCGCTTTTTTCAAGGTCCGTAAAAGATAGTCACAGCATCTCTTGCCCGGCGTGTCACAATGCAAAAACCCGCCTCAGCGGGCGGGCTTGCTGGTGCTTCGGACAGGCGTGTCAGCTCATCCCGGTGCGGTCATTTTGCTCGGAAAACTCACCGGGATGCGGAAGCGTCATCTCATACCCGCCTTCGCCTCCGGGGATAATCCCGCGTTCAAGATGGGGATTCAACTCAATCAGCCGCGACACCGGGACTCCGCAGAGGATGGCAGCCTCTGCCAGTGTACTGGCCGAAACCCTGCCACGACAAACCGTCCAGGGTTCAGCAGCGCCCTCAAGGGTAAAACCATACCTCGCGGGATCGCGGAAGATACGCATCGCCGCCAAAACCCGGGGAACATAATGGGTTGTCTCTTTCCAGAGAGCATCTTTTGCAACAAGCTCCCAAAAAGAGGTCGAGCCTGTGGCTTCGAGCCTGCCCTTGAGATAGTTTTGCCCGGCATTGTACGCAGCCGCAGCCAGAAGCCAGTCGCCAAACTGCGCGTACAAACCAGCAAGGTATTTGGCTGCAGCCTCACTGGCACGCCAAAAGTCCTGCCTCTCATCCACGGCCCAGTCAACACGCAAACCGAAAGCCCTGGCTGTATCCGGCATAAACTGCCACATTCCATGTGCCCAGACCGGAGAAGTCGCCTTGTTGTCAAATCCGCTTTCGACAAAGGCAATACAGGCCAGCTCGGCCGGAACCCCATGCTTGACAAAGATCTCCTGGATGACCGGAAGGTAGCTTGTCGAGCGCAGCAGCCCCCGCTGCATCCAGGCCCGGCCCGAGTTGGTAAAAAACGCGATTTCCCGGTCGATCTGCGGCCCTCCGTCGCGAAGCGCAACAAGAGGATCATCCGGAGATGGCTCCGCAATGATGCTGGCAATGGCCGAGCCACCACTCACAAAGAGCTCGCGGACATCCTTGATCGTCATTGAGAGGAAGAGCCCGAAAACCACGCCGACCGGCATGGCAGCCTTGAGTACAGAAAAAACGTGCATTCTAATCATTCCGGGAAAGCTCTTCACAGATGGCTGTTTTTGTCAAGCATTATTTAAGTTTTTTTTGCTTTTTTTGGCCTGTCCCGGGCAATTTCAGCATGCTATACTCAAAAAAACCCAACCCCACGGAGATCCTGCAATGAGCGACGCCCTTGTACAAGCCTTGCGCAGGCAGTATCCTGATGCACAGCGCTGCCGGATTGCAATCTGCGAACTCAGGAGCCTGCTCGAGCTTCCTGCCGGCACAACCTATTACTTCTGCGACATCCACGGGCAGGGAAACAAATTCTTTCACATCATCAACAACAAGGCCGGGACCCTCAAGCGCAAGATCGATGACGTCCTCGGCCATCTCTCCCATGACGAACGTGTCCGGCTTCTCAAAATCTGCTATTACCCCCTGGAAGAACTTGCCTGGGAAAAAACATCCTCCCCCGAAACATACAATGAACTTGTGGAAGAGCACCTCTTCTCCATCGGGAGACTGATCAGGCATGTCGGATCAAAAACGACCCGGCGGGAGTTTTACCAGCAAATTGAGTCGAGCCTCTATCACGCGGCAATCCTTGAGCTGGTGACAGCATCCAATGATGACAAGATCATCCGCAACAATGCCCTGACCTATCAAAAGTCCCTCATTGCCGAGTACCGGCTGGCAGGACTGCAGGAAGAACTCGTCTCTGAAATGGTTCGCATACTGAAAAATCTGATGATTCACAAATATGTCATCAATGGTGATATCCCCGACCGGGGCCCTGACACGGCGAGAATCCTTGATCACCTGATGACGGACACCCGGGTTGAAATAAACTGGGGCAACCACGATCTGATGTGGATGGGAGCCGCCGCAGGAAGCGAAGAACTGGTGGCAGAGCTGGTTCGCATCCAGCTGCGTTATGACAATTACGATGTGCTTGAACAGGAGTATGACATCACGCTTCAGCCACTGGCCGAGTTTGCCGCCACGACCTACCTTGGACAACCAGCCCGGGGATTTTCCCCTTCGGTGCATTCCGACCAGGGACGGTATGATCCCGGCCTTGTGGCCCGCATGCAAAAGGCCATCGCGGTCATTCTCTGGAAACTGGAGGCCAGCCGAAGTGACGCACTCGGGATCATACCCTATCTGTCCATGGTGCAACGCACCGCCGCAGGCAGGCTGGTCATTGAAATAGACGGGCTCACTCACGAACTGCTCGACCAGGATTTCCCCACCCTGGACCCTCTGCACTCGGCCCGCCTCACCCGAAGCGAAAAGCGGATTCTTTCAGGCCTCGTTGCATCGTTTCGCAAAAGCGCCCGACTCCAGCGCCACATGTCCATGCTGGCCCAGCGGGGCTCGCTCTATCACATCCAGGACGGGATTCTGAGTTTCCATGCCACCGTCCCCGTCAACGACGATGGTTCGCTCAAGACCATGTCTGTCCTTGGAGAACCCCTTGCGGGCAGAGCTCTCTTTGACCGGCTCAATACGCTCTACAAGCAGGCCTTCAGCGAAAAAAAACCGCGCCAGGAAATCCTGGATCTCTTTTATCTCGGGTGGAAAGGCCCACACTCGTGGACCTTCGGCAAGTCCGGAATGGAGACTTTCACCCGGGCCCTGGTTGCCGACAAATCCACCCATGTCGAAAAAAAGTCCGCCTATTATGTCCTGCTGGCCAATCCGGATTCAGCGGAATCGCTTGCAAAGACCATCATGTCCGACTTTGAAAGCATGGGGTCTCCTTCAAGGATCGAAAAAATCTTTAACGGCCATATCCCGGTCAAGATCGAAAAAGACGAGAGCGCAGTCCGGGCTGGGGGAAGTGTCATCTGTGGAGACGGCGGGTTTTCCGTAGCCTACGGGGATATCGGATTTGTCCTGGTCGCAACTTCAAGCGGAATCTACCTCAACAAGCTCGGCCACTCCGTAACCGCAGAGGAAATCCTTGCCCGCAATGCGGACATTGTGCCCGTCATCCTCTGGGAGGAACGGTTTTCTGAGCGCAAACAGCTTTCGGCATGCAATA